>JACMLI010000388.1 GCA_014379705.1 Gemmatimonadaceae bacterium | reverse complement strand
TCGCCCCACGACGAACGCCACGCCGACCAACACGCCTGCGCAGGGCGCCGATTCCGCGCGGCAGCAGGCGCAGCAGGGGGCGGGCCTTGCCGCCACGGGTGAACCGACGCCGCGGCCGTACAACCGCGTCGTCACGCCTGGCGCGACGAGCCGGCCTGGCCTGTTCAAGACCCACCGCATCGGCAGCCGCGTGCTGTTCGAGATCCCGCGCTCAGCGCTCAACAAGGAACTGCTGCTCGTCGTCCGCGCGGCGGCCGTCCCGGTGAATGCCGGCTACGGCGGCCAGCAGATCGGCCAGCGTCGCGTGGTGCGGTGGGAGCGTCGGGACAACCGGGTGCTCCTGCGCAGCATCTCGTACGCGACGGTCTCCGACTCCGCGCACCCCATGGCGAGGGCGGTGAAGAACTCCAACTACGACATGGTGCTGGCCGCGTTCAACGTCGACGCCTACGGCCCGGATAGCGCGGCCGTGATCGACGTGACCCGACTCTACACCAACCCGCCGGTCGAAATCGGGCCCGGTGCGCAGTTCCGCGGCACCCCGGACCCCACGCGTTCCTTCATCGAGCGCGTGCTCTCCTTCCCGGAGAACGTCGAGGTCGAGGCGCTGCTGACGCTGCCTCCGCCGCCCGGGGCGGCCCCGCCGGCCAACCCGTTCCAGCCTGCCGCGACTGGCACGGCCTCCGTGGTGCTGCACTGGAGCATGGTCAAGCTCCCCGAGCGCCCGATGATGCCGCGCCTCGCCGACAAGCGCATCGGCTTCTTCTCGCTCTCGCAGCTCGACTATGGCCGCCCCGAGCAACGCGCGCAGGAGCGCGAGTACATCGTGCGCTGGCGCCTCGAGAAGAAGAATCCGGGCGCGGCGAAGTCCGAGCCGGTCAAGCCGATCACGTACTACGTGGACCCGGCGACGCCGACGTGGCTCAAGCCGTACGTGAAGAAGGGCATCGAGGCCTGGCAGCCGGCGTTCGAGGAGGCGGGTTTCATCCGTGGCATCGTCGCCGCTGACCCGCCCGCCAACGATCCCGACTGGGCTGCCGAGGACGCACGCTACTCCGTCGTGCGCTGGTTGCCGTCGACCGTGGAGAACGCCACCGGGCCCAACGTGAACGACCCGCGGACCGGCGAGATCCTCGAGTCGGACATCTACATGTACCACAACATCATGACGCTGCAGCGGTGGTGGTACTTCACGCAGGTCGGCCACCTCGATCCGCGGGCGCGCATGTGGCCCTTCCCGGATGAATTGATGGGTCGCCTCGTGGAGTTCGTCGTCGCGCACGAGGTCGGCCACACGTTAGGCTACCAGCACGACCAGAAGGGCAGCGCGACCTACCCCGTCGACTCGGTGCGTTCGCGCACGTGGGTCGCGAAGATGGGTCACTCGCCGTCGATCATGGACTACTCGCGCATGAACTACACGGCACAGCCGAGCGACAACATCGCGATCGAGCACCTGCTGCCGAACATCGGTCCGTGGGACAAGTACATCACGCGCTGGGGCTACACGCCGATCCCAGGCGCCAAGACCCCGGACGAGGAGTGGGCGACGCTCGACAAGTGGTCGCGCGAGCAGGACGCCACGCCGTGGCTCCGCTTCAACATGTCGGACTCGCGCGGCGCCGATCCCGGCGACCACAGCGAGGCCGTGGGTGACGCCGATCCGGTGAAGGCCACGGGCTGGGGCATCCAGAGCATCAAGCAGATCGTGCCGCTGCTCGTCCCCGCGACGGTCCGCGACGGCCAGGACTATGAAGATCTCAACACCGGGTATGGCCGCGTCATCAACCAGTGGGCGACGGAACTCACCCACGTCGCCGACGTCGTCGGCGGTGCGGACGCGCAGGAGAAGTACGCGGGCCAGAACGGGCCGCGATACCGCCCGCTGTCACGCGCTCGCCAGGTTGAGGCGGTGAAGTTCCTCAACGACAACGCGTTTGCGACGCCGCGCTACTTCCTCGTCGATGACATCCTCAGTCGCATCGAGGTCGAGGGCGCGATCCGCCGCATCAATGCCGCGCAGACCCGCGTGCTGGGCAGCGTGCTCAACGACCGCAAGCTCGAGCGCCTGATCGAGTACGAAGCGCTGGCCACCAACAAGGCCGATGCCTACACGCTCACGAACCTCGCGCGCGACGTGCGCGGCGGGATCTTCTCCGAGCTCTCGTCAGGCGGCGTGCAGATCGATCCGTATCGCCGTGAGCTGCAGCGCTCGCTGATCACGCTCATGGGGGCCAAGATCAACCCACCGCCAGCGGCGGCGGCGCCCGCGGGTCCGGGTGGCGGGGGCGGCTTCGGTGGGAACCAGGGCCCGGCCCGCCTGACGAGCGACGTCCCTGCCGTGTTCCGCGCCGAGCTGCGTTCGCTCGACGCCGACCTTCGCACGGCCTCGGGACGTGCTCGTGATGCCGTCACGCGTGCGCACCTCGAGGACGCACGCGATCGCATCGCAAAGATTCTCGATCCGAAGTAAGCGCTCCACCTGAAGGAGAACGGCCCCCGAGACTCGGTGTCTTGGGGGCCGTTTCATTTGCGGCGTTGGTTTGGGGGCGTGAGGTCAAAGCGACACTGGGCCCCCGAATCGGCGGAGGGGAGGCGTCGCACCTGCGAAAGCAGCGTGCCCAGGGTCGTTGACGCCCGGGCTTCTGTAATCAGCAGCCCGTGGAGGCGTTCACGGTGGCGCACGCGAACGAGAGCTTGTAGCCGCTCAGCGACTGCTCGTTCACCACCTGGAAGCGCCGCGTCTCGCCAGCAAGGCGCAGGTTGTACGGCCGCGTGACCACGGGAAGCATCGTGACGTCGAAGCGGACCGCGAAGCGCGCCTGTTGGCATGACACGCCGGTGATCTTGTTGGCCGACTCCGGGCGCGGGCATGCCGCGCCCGTGAGGGTCTCACGGATCTGCACCCAGCCGGTCGTAGCCATCCAGAACGCGTCGGGCGTGTTTGAGAGGTTGGAGTTCCCGATTGTGGCCGACTCGTGATAGAACGCGCTCGCACCCGCGAACGCCGCGGCAATCGGACCCGAGGCGCTGAGTGACAGCGGGTTGAGCACCGGCGCCGAATCCGACGGTGTCGTGAGCGTCAGGATCCGTGTCACCGCGTCGGAGGTGCGGCGCCACGCAGTGATCGTGCGATGGGCCGGCACCCGGATCGCCGCCGCCCCCGGGACCTGCCAGGAGATCGCGCTCACGAACGCCTCGTAGATCTCGAAGGTCGCGCCCATGCGCACCTCGAGGCGGGTCGGTGCGATCCCATTGCGCGCCGCGATGGCGGCGTACGTGAAGCCCTCTGCGCGATTCATGTCGCCGCTGGCCGCGGCCTGCCGCGCGAGCTCGTCGAACGTGAGGGCGAGGGGATCGCCCGACTCTGCCGTCGCTGCCAGGCTGTCTGGCGAATCGACACACGCCCCGAGCGCGAGCACGGTGAGCGCGGCGCCCAATCCCCTTCTATGCATCCTGATCACTGGTTCTGCCTCCTGACTGCGGAGAAGACACCCATCCACTCAGCCCCACCCTGACATCCCTGCCTTGGCGCCCGCGAGAGCGACACGAGGCACCGGCCCGCGCCGGTGCGACGGACATGGAGTTCGTCGCTCCGGCGAAGGCCGGAGCCCCGTGTCGTTTGATTACCCGACCCGAAACTGGCTCAAGGACAACCGAAGCGACTTGAGCGCCCGTCCCATCTGCGTTTCGACCGTCTTGATCGATATCCCGAGCTCGGCCGCAATCTCCCCGTAGGTGAGTCCCCCTTCCCGGCTCATGAGGAAGATCTCACGGCAGCGCGTGGGCAGCCGGTTGATCGCCGCATGGACGGCCTCGGTCACTTCGCTGGCCGTCGCCGAATCGTCCGTGGCTTCGATCGTGACAGGTTCACCCTTGGCCGCCTCGCGCTCCTCGTGGGCCTGCTCGAGCTTGAGCCGGCGGAGGTGGTTGAGGGCGGTGTTCCGGGCAGCGCGATACAAGTACGTCTTGAGGGCGTCGATCTCCGCAAGAGTCTCCCGCTTCGTCCACAGCTTGAAAAACACGTCCTGCACGAGTTCCTCGGCGACGTCGGGGGCAAAGACGATGCGCCGGACGACCGCCACCATCGCCGGATAGTGGGCCCGAAAAACCAGCTCCAGCGCCCGCTCGTCGCCCAGCCGCAGGCGCCGGAGCAGCTCCGCGTCAGCGGCGCGATCGGCGGCGGCCGTACCCTCGGTGAGGCGGACTTCGGACAGGCTGGGTGCTCCGTGCGCAGGGGTATCTCCCGCCGCCGAATTCGGCGAGCGGCCGGGGAGGTTAATATCGCTGCGTTTTGGCGAGTAAGGGGGCGCCGCCACGTTGGTGTCTCTAGGTTGAACCCATGGATAGCGAACACGTGCAAACTCCGGATCAGGACGACACCGCATACGAGCGCATAGCCCGACAACTCGCCGGCGAGGCGACGGAATCGGAGCGCGCAGAGCTGTCGGCGTCTCTTGTAGATGCGGAGAATCGCGCGATGTACGACGCCGCCGCCGCCCATTGGGACGCCGCACGACCCGGATCCGTGGATGTAGATGGCGGATGGTCGAGGGTTCAGGCCAGATTGGCCACCCATGCCGCTGGGGGATCGACTCCAGTCATCCAATTGCACCAAGCGACGCCATGGTGGCGCGCAAATGCCGGGTTGATGCGTGCGGCCGCCGTCGGATTCGTCCTCGTAACGGCTGGCGTTGTGTGGTCTCGAAGCACAGGATCGCCCCCCGACGGAGCCCCGTCCGCGGTCTCGAACGTGTTCGCGACTACCAAGGTCGCTGAGCGCTCACTCGTGAGGCTGCCCGACGGAAGCGAAGTGCACCTCGGGCCCGCGAGCTCCCTCCGCACCGTCGCCGGATTCGGCAATGGCGCCCGCGAGGTCGAGCTCAGTGGCGAGGCGGTCTTCCGCGTCCAGCACGATGCCGCGAGGCCCTTCCGCATCCGGGCGGCGGGAGCCGTGATCGAGGACCTTGGTACCGTGTTCGTTGTACGAGCGGTGATGCAGGAGCCGCTCCGAGTGGCCGTCAGTGAAGGATCCGTGTCGGTCGGTCGCGCGGGCACTCCCGCTGGGCGTGCCACCGTCCTCAATCCCCGCGACGTTGCCTTCCTTTCCGACACCGGTGACGCAATCGTCCAGCGCGACGTGGATGTCGATCGCTACTCGGCGTGGGCCCGCGAGCGGGTCGAGCTGATCTTCGACAACATGCCCCTCCGCTCGGTCTTCGCTGAGCTCGAGCGCTGGTACGACGTGAAGTTCGAAGTCACCGACCCGGCGGTGCTCAGCCGGACCCTGAACGCCCCGGTGGCCGGTGTCTCGATCGACGAGGTGCTGCAAGTGATGAACACCGCCCTCGAGCTGCGCTTCGAGCGCGACGGACGGGTCGTGCGACTCGCCGTTCCTGTCCGCACCGGCATGACGCCGCAGTCGGCGCCACAGGTGGGGGGCGGTGCGTGATAGGGCGCCCTCGCGCGCTCGCTTCGGCGCGTGCGCTGGTTCGTGCCCTGGCCGCGGTGTCACTCGCCGCGACCGCATCGCTCAACGCGCAGGAACGCCAGGTCGTCGTCGCTGACAGCAGCCTACGACCCTCTCTTCACACCGGCATCCTCTCGCGCCTCGTCAACGTGCGTGTGTCGGACGCCACGGTGGAGCAGGCCCTCCGCCACGTCGCGGCCGCCGGCTCCGCGCGACTCGCCTACTCCGGCGACATCCTCCCCAGCCATGTCCGGGTGAATCTGGAGCGGGAACGCATCGCCCTTGGCGAAGCATTCCGCGAGGTACTTCGGCAGACCGACCTCGATGTCGTGGTGAGTCCCTCGGGCTACGTCATCGTCGTGAGGTCGCCGTACGGAAAGTCCGCACCCACGTCGGTCTCCGATGCAATGAACAGTCTCGTGATTCCGCGTCCGGCCCTCCGCGTGAGCCGACCGCAGGTCATGGACCGCATCCTCGTCATGGGCACCCCCGCAGCCGGCGCGTCCGAGCGTTCGCTCGCGAGCGCGGTGAGCGTGCGCACGCAGGCCCAGCTCACGCAGCATGGGCTCATCAACATGAGCCAGGTCTTCCGCACGGGGATCCCCGGGATTGTCGCCTGGGACCTTGGCATCGCCGGCCCGCTCGCGCAGATCGGTTCCGTCCGCGGCTCGAGCTCGTTCACGTCGAACTACCTCAAGACGTACGTCGACGGCGTCGAGCTGGCGAGTCCGTACCTCTTGTTCGCGATCGACCCGTTCAGCATCGATCGCGTCGAGGTGATCCGCGGGCCGCAGGGCTCCGCGATGTATGGCTCCGACGCGATCTCGGGCGTCGTACAGGTCGTGACGCGAAAGGGCTCGCCCTCGGCGCACTGGCGCCCGCAGGTGGATGCCGCCGCATCGCTCGGGCGCCAGGAGAGTCGCTTCCTCGCCAACCCGTCGGCCATCCAGCGGCACTCGGGGATGGGCTTCACCGGCGGCGGGAACACCTCGTTAGGCTTCGGCGGCACCTACGAGGACCTGGGTCCCGTGGTCACCGGGGGCTCGGCGGGCACACGCGGGGCATATGGCGGCGCGCGCACGATGTTCGGCAGCCTGCGCCTCGACGGCACGGCGCGCTACGCCGATATCCGCTTCACGGCGCCGAACAATCCGCTGCTCCGCAACGCGAGCGTCGCGTCGGCGCAGGCGGTGCGTCCCCTGCTCGAACAACAGCGCATCGAGAACGAGACCTACGGCATTACCGCCGACTTCCAGCCGCGCGAGTGGTGGCGCCAGACCCTCGTGATCGGCCTTGATCGGCATTCCGGCTCGATCCCCCCGCAGCGCGAGCCCGCCACCGTGGCCGACGCCCTCCTCGGCGCCACCCAGGAGGCGGCGAGCAAGACCTCGGTGCGCTACAGCATGGCGGCCCGCATGCTCAACACCGGGTTCGGCTCGGCCACCGTCACGGTAGGCGCCGAACACGCGGACCTCGATCGCGAGCGGCTCGGGGCGAGCATTGAGCTGATCGGCAACGGGACGGGGCTGACGCCGCTGTACCGCGAGCGCGTGCGCAACACCGGGATCTTCGGCCAGCTCAAGCTCGACGTCGCCAACACGGTCTTCCTGAGCGCCGGGCTCCGCGGTGAGCACAACTCGAACTTCGGCCAGAACGTGAGCACGGCGTATTCGCCGATGCTGGGCCTCGCGGTCACGCGCGACGTGGGGGCCGCGACCGTCAAGGTGCGCACTGCCTACGGCAAGGGCATTCGTCCGCCCGCGCCGTCCATGCGTACGGCGATCCGCACGATCAGCTTCCGCCAGTTGGCCAACCCCGAACTCGAGCCCGAGGTGCAGTCCGGCACCGAAGGTGGCATCGAGGTCTATGCCGGGGATCGCGTGAACCTCTCGTTCACCCTGTATTCGCAGAACGCGGAGGGGTTGATCCAGCAGGTGGTGCCGAACCCCTCGGACCGGACGCGGACCATCCAATACCAGAACGTGGGGCGCATCCACAACAGCGGCGTCGAGATCGAGGGCAGTGGCCGCGCCGGCATGCTGCGCGGCGACCTCGTGTACTCCATCACAAACAGCCGCGTGCGGCAGCTCTCGCCGACGTACACGGGCGATCTCGCGATCGGAGATCGCGTGCCCGAAGTACCGCGATCGTCGGGGCTCGCCTCCATTACGCTGGAGCGCGGGCGCGGGCGGGCGACGTTCGGGGCGAGCTATGTGGGGTCGTGGATGGGCTACAATTGGCTCGATTACTACGACGGGGAGCTGGGCAACACGCAGAGCAAGCCGCTGCTGCGGAGCTACTGGATGGAGTATCCGTCGCTCACAAAGCCCTTCGCTGGCGTGACGTGGACGCTGGCTCGCTACGCCGAGTGGTACTTCCGCGTCGACAATTTGTCGAACGTACAGCGGTACGAGCGCGACGACCTGCAGATCACGGCGGGGCGGACGGCGACGATGGGGCTGCGCGTCGCGCGGTAGGCGCTATTCGAGACGGGATGGACGGGTGGACGGGACGGACGGGTAGTCCATCCGACGAGCCCGCCACCTTACGGCGCGCCTGGTCTGCAATATCTTCGCCGCGTGACTAGACTCGGCGACAGATATGAACTGACGGGAGAGCTCGGCCGCGGTGGGATGGCGATCGTGCATCGGGCGCGCGATGTGCGCCACGGGCGCGACGTCGCGGTCAAGATCATGCTCCCCGATGTCGCCGAGGCCGTCGGTGCGGAGCGGTTCCTGCGCGAGATCGAGATCGCCGCACGGTTGCAGCATCCGCACATCGTCCCGGTCTTCGACTCGGGAAGCGTCGACGACCAGCTGTACTTCGTGATGCCGCTGATCGAGGGCCAGTCGCTTCGCACGCGGCTCGCCTTTGACGGTCCGCTCCCGGTCGACGAGGCGGTGCGCCTGGTGCGCGAAGTCGCCGACGCCCTCGACTATGCGCACGGGCAGGGCATCCTGCATCGCGACCTCAAGCCTGAAAACATCATGCTCAGTCGCGAGCATGCATTGCTCTCCGATTTCGGTATCGCGCGAGCGATCGGCCAGGAGGACAGCGCCAGGCTCACGCAGGTCGGGAGCAGCATCGGGACGCCCTCGTACATGAGCCCCGAGCAGGCGACCGGGGAGAGCGAAATCGGACCGTCGTCCGACGTGTATGCGCTCGCGTCCGTCCTCTTCGAGCTGCTCACCGGGGTGCCGCCGTTCACCGGCCCGACGTTCGAAGCGATCCTGGTCAAGCGCTTCACGCAAGTTGCACCGCGCGCATCCTCGGTCCGCGCGGACACGCCCCCCGCCTGTGACGCCGCCATCGCGAAGGCACTGGAAGCCGATCCCGCGCGCCGCTACGCGACCGCCGGCGCGTTTGCCACGGCGCTCGCCACCACGCTTCCCACGTCCTCAACGCCGACCACGCCCACTGCGCTCTCAGACGTTCGCTCCATCGTCGTCCTGCCCTTCGTGAACCAGAGCCCCGATCCGGAGAACGAGTTCTTCAGCGATGGGCTCACCGAGGAGATCATCACCGACCTCTCGCGCGTGCGCGCGCTCCGCGTGCTGTCGCGGACGTCCGCGATGCAGCTCAAGGGAACCTCGAAGAGCGTTCGCCAATTGGGGCAGGAACTCGGCATCCGCTACGTGTTGAGCGGGAGTGTTCGCAAGGCGGGCCAGTCGCTGCGCATCAACGCAGAACTCATCGAGGCGGCCAGCGACACGCCGGTGTGGGCGGACCGGTTCAGCGGCACGGTCGACGACGTCTTCGACGTGCAGGAGCGCGTGGCGCGCGAGATCGTGCGCGCGCTCAACGTGACGCTGACGACATCGGAGGATCGGCGCCTGGCCGACCGCCCGATGGCGAGCCCGCGCGCGTTCGAGCTGTACCTGCAGGCCCGCACGGCGTTCCGGCGCTACCAGATCGACCGGGGCCACGCGCTGCTCAACGAAGCGCTCGAGATCGAGGGCGAGGTGCCCATCCTGCGGGCGCTGCGCGCCCAGGGACGCATCATGCTCGTGCGATCCGGCATGAGCCCTGACCACCGACCGCTCGACGAAGCAGAAACCGAAGCGCGCGCCCTGCTCGAGATCGTGCCAGATGCCGCGTACGGCCACACGCTCCTCGGTTTCATCGGGTACGAGCGAGGGGATTTCGTCGACGGGGCGCGCTCACTCTACCGCGCGCTCGAGCGCGACCCGAGTGACCCCGACATCGTCTTCTACCTCGGCGTCACGTTGATCGGTGCGGGGCAGCCCGAAGCGACGGCGGAGCTGAGTCGTCGCGCCACGGCGATCGACCCACTGTCTCCCATTACGCCGATGCTGGCGGGCGTGTCCCTCTGGTACGAAGGACGTCCCGCGGATGGCATTCCCGATATCGAACGCTCCGGCCAGATCGACGGCGAGAACGCGCTGCAGCACTGGACGCTCGGGTATACGTATGCGCTCGTGGGCCGTGTGGGCGATGCCGCGCGCGAGGCCGATTGGTTCGCGAAGAACGCGCCACCACAGATGGCGTATGGCGTCCAACTGCGTTCGCTCGTCGCGTCGCTTCAGGGCCGTCCCCAGGAGGCGCGCGACCTCCTCTCGACGGTCGCGACCGCGGGCCTCGACGGCCACACGCGCTTTCACCTCGGCGAGTCGTTTGCCATGGCCGGTGACACGGATCGGGCACTGCAGCTCTTCCGTGACGCCGTCGGCACGAATTTCTACCCGCACGACTTCATCGCACGGATGACACCGTTCGTGGAGCCCGTGAGACACATGTCGGAGTTCGCGGAGATCCTCGACACGGCAGCGCGCAAAGTGGAGGCGTTCGCCCGGTAGCCCGGCGCCGCCCTTGCTGACTGGTGGGCAAGGACCCACGTTCGACGCAGTCCCCCAACCACGATATCCATGCTCCGTTTCCTCCGTCGCACGGCGTTGCTCGTTCTCGCCGTGCCTGGCCTCGCCATCGCCCAGGCACCCGTCGCCGCTGCTGCCGCCGCCGACACGGGCACCGTGCTGCCGATCAAGCCCGAGCGCCAGCTCCGGTTCACTACTGACGAGGGGACGTGGATGTCCCTCGACGTGTCGCCCGACGGGCGCACGATCATCTTCGATATGCTCGGCGACCTCTACGCGCTGCCGATCGGCGGGGGCAAGGCCACGCGCCTGACGAGTGGCATGGCGTGGGACGGCATGCCGCGCTGGGCTCCCGACGGACGCACGATCGCGTTTGTCTCCGACCGCGACGGCAGCGACAACCTGTGGGTCGTGAACGCCGACGGCACCGGGGCCCGCCGCCTGACGAAGGAAGTGGACAACGCGCTCTCCTCCCCGGTGTGGACGCCCGACGGCCAGTACCTCATCGCGCGCCGCTTTGGTCCGTACCCGAGTGCGGAGAACTACCTCACCAACGTCCCGCTCTGGATCTTCCACAAGGACGGCGGCACGGGCGCCGAACTGTATCCGGCGCGCGCCAACGCGAAGACGACGAACACCGGCGCGACGCTCTCCCCCGATGGTCGCTTCGTGTACTTCGGCTCGCATGCCGGTGGCTACGGCGGCGAGAACCTTGGCGCCTATCAGGTGATCGTGCTCGACCGCAACAACGGCCAGGAGCGCACGATCACGGCCGGCGCTGGCGGCGGCCTGCGCCCGACGGCGTCACCCGACGGTCGCTGGCT
>JACMLI010000387.1 GCA_014379705.1 Gemmatimonadaceae bacterium | reverse complement strand
GGTGCCGGCTCGCCGGCGGAAGATCATGATGCGATCGTTGTTGCGCGCAACGACATACGCGTCCACACCGCGCAGTCGGACGCGTTGGACGTCGCGCCCCTGCCCCGGCACGAAGAACCCGCTCCGTGTGGTCGGCACGAAGGTGAATCCTCCCGTCCCGTCCCCACGCAGCAGCGTGCCGTAGCTCGCCGCCATGCGGCCCAGTTGCGGCTGGACCCCGTCGAAGTTCCCGGACATCAGGAGGTCCCCGACCCCGTCCCCGTCCACGTCCCCGGCCACGATCCCGGACACGGGAGAGAGCTGGGCCTCGCGCGGCAGGGGCACCATCGTGAACGACCCGTCGCCGTTGTTCCGGATCAGCGATGTTGCAAACGTGTAGGCCTGGAGCACCGCCGCCCCGTCCATGGCGGGCGCCGGAAAGATGTCGGCGATCGTGGCGCGCGCATAGTCTTCGTACCTGAAGTAGCGCGCCTTGAGCGGCGGGATCGCCTTGACGAGGTCGTCCCGCATCACGAACGGGTACGGCTTGCCCTGGGCGTACGTCGCAAGCACCTGCTCCTCCACGCCGTTGCCATCGAAGTCCTTGACGAACATCGTCGCCGGTTCCTGGTCGGTTGCCCGGAGCGGCGTGTTCAGTCCGAGGTTCCCCGCCACGAAGTCGATGCGGCCATCCCCGGTGAAATCCGCGGCGATGATGCGGCTCCACCATCCATGGCTCCGCTCGAGCCCCTTCACGGCCGCCTTCGTCAGGCGCCCACTGCCGGCGTTCTGGAAGACAGTGATCGGCATCCACTCGCCGACCACCACCAGGTCGAGGCGCGAATCGCCCGTCACGTCCTGCCACACGGCGTCGGTAACCATCCCGGCCTCGGCGAGCTCCGGGGCGAGCGTGATCGTGGCGTCGCTGAAGTGCCCGCGTCCGTCATTGGTCAGGAGCATGCTCCGCGCGCTGCGGCCGTAGTGCCACGGAACCACGCGTCCCCCCACGAACAGGTCCATGTCCCCATCGCCGTCATAGTCCGATGCCGTGACGCGTGATCCAGCAAAGGCCTCGCTCGGGAGCGCATCCAGCGCCTTCCGGAACTGGCCTCCCCCGGCATTCAGGTACAGGCGGTCCTGGAGCGCCGTGGCTCCCTCGGAGTACTCACTCCCGCCGCTGACCACGTAGAGGTCGGGGCGCCCATCACCGTTCGCGTCGAAAAACACCGCCCCCACGTCCTCCGATGTCGAATCGGCCGAGAACGTGGCCGCACCGCTGCGCTCGAACGTGCCATCGCGTTGCTGGAGGTGAAGCTCCCCGGCCTGCTCCTTCGCGCCGCCCACGAACAGGTCGTCGAGCCCATCGCCATTCACGTCGGCCACGGCGACCATCGGTCCCTCGGTGGACACCAGCTTCGGGATGAGCTTCTCGCGGTCAAAGTCGACGAAGTCGTTCTCGCGGTGCACGAACGAGAGCTTCGCCCGCTCCGACACCTCGACGAGGATTGGCGCGGGGAGCAGCGGGGCCGCGATCGGGGCCGCGACAGCTTCGGCCTGCCTGACGAGCAGCCGCCCGTTGGGCGTCACGGCGCGAACGGTGCTCACACGTCCATCGCTCCACGTCACCACCACGGAGTCGATCGCCCCGCGCGTGCCAGTGCCGAACGTGAGCGTGTAGTCCTGGCTCGACTGAAAGCCGCGCGTCGGCTGCAGCTCCTGCATCATGACGTCGGTGGCGCAGTGCACCACCACGCGCGCCCCCACGCCGAAGGGATTCGATCCCTCCCCCGCGAGGCGCACCTGCAGGAACCCGTGCGTCGGGTACAGTGCCCGCGCGTTGTTGCGGTACACGAACGCCTCGTCGTTCACGTTGCTCACCACGAGGTCGAGCGCGCCGTCACCATCCAGGTCGCCGTACGCGGCGCCATTCGAGAAGGCTGGCGTATCCAGCCCCCAGGCCTTCGCCTCGTTGGTGAACGACGCCCCATCGCGGCCACGGAACGCATAGTTCGCGATCTTCGTCGACGTCATGGCATCCACGAGCTTCATGAAGTCGACCCTGTCTCCCTTGACCACTGCCTCAGCCGCCGCCTGGTTCGCGAGGGACGTCACGTAGTCCTGGAGCGTCACGTCTTTCGCCAGCCCATTGGTGACGAAGATGTCCTTCCAGCCATCGAGGTCGAGGTCCGCGGCGAGGGCACTCCAGCTCCAGTCTGTGCTCGCGACGCCGGCCATCTGTCCCACCTCGCTGAACGTCCCATTGCCATTGTTCAGCTGCAGCATGTTCCGCATGAACTGGTAGTGGTACCCGTTGCGGAGCTTGGCCTGGTACACGTTCCATCCCTCGAACGACGACGTCGTCCGGAGCCGGTACGCGTCCTCGGGCAGCATGTCCGTCGTGTAGATGTCCGGCCAGCCGTCGTTGTTCACGTCGGCGATGTCCATGCCCATCGAGAAGTAGCTCGAGTACGGCATCTGCCGGTCGAGCTGCTCGCTGAACGTGCCGTTGCCGGCGTTGATGTAGAGGTAGTCGCGCTCGAAAAAGTCGTTGGCCACGTAGATGTCGGGCCACCCGTCGCGATTCACGTCGCCCACCGCGAGTCCCAGCCCGAACCCGATCTCGCTCCCATAGATCCCGGCGGTCGCGCTCACGTCCGCGAAACGCGCGCCGTCGTTGCGGTACAGCTTCGCTCCTCCGGTCGCATGCCGCACGTTCCGCGTGTTCTTGAGACCGAAGCTGCTCACCGCCCGCGGGGAGTTGTTGATCAGGAAGAGGTCGAGGTCCCCGTCGCGGTCGTAGTCGAGAAAGGCCGCCTGCGTCGAAAAGCCCCCGTCCGTGAGACCGTAGCGGTCCGCCTCGTCAAGGAAGCTGGGAACGCCGTTCGCGTCTACCCCCTGATTGATCAGGAGCTGGTTGGCACGCGGCACCCCCTTTGCCTCGCCGGCATGGCAGATGTAGAGGTCCAGCCGGCCGTCACCATTCGCATCGGCCATGGCCACGCCCGTGGTCCACGCGCCATTGGTCGAAACGCCGCTGGCTTCCGTGATGTCCCGGAAGCGGAAGCCGCCTGCATTCAGGTAGACTCTTGCGCCCTCTTCGTTCGAGGTGAGGACCAACTCCGGAAGTGAATCCCCGTTGAGGTCCCCGATCCCCACGCCCCCACCGTTGTAGTGATTCCGATAAGTGAAGACGTTGGTCTCGCGCGTGTCCGTGACGCGATTGGCAAACGCGATGCCGGTGAAGCTGGCCGGCAATCGCGTGAACAGGAACGTCCCTGCCTCCGGCGCAGGGCCCGTTCTCGCTGCAGGCACGGAATCACCGCGTTCGCACGCGGCCGTGATGCCGGCGAGGAGCGACGCGAGGAACAGGCGGGACACGACCATGAGTGGATGCAGCGGCTCACTGGAGGAATGGCCCTGCACGTCGTGCAGGGCGTCGGAACGCCAAAGCCTGCCCCCGAAGGAGGCAGGCTTGGACCTCGGTCTACTGCGTCAACCGAACTCAGTACCCCGGGTTCTGCTTCAGCAACGGGTTGATCTCAACCTGCGCCTGCGGAATCGGGAGGAGGATGCGATACGGAGCCGTCGTTCCCTTGAAGAGCCACGTGCGTGAGGTGTACTCGCCCCAACGAATGAGGTCCTGGCGGCGCTTGGCCTCACCCACGAGCTCGAAAAGACGCTCGGCGCGAATCGCCGCGCGCGCCTGCGCCTGGCTCAACCCGGCGCTCAGTGCGGGCAGGTTCACGCGAGCGCGCACGACGTTGGCGGCCGTGATCGCCGCCGCCGTCTGACCCAGCTCATTCAGCGCTTCGGCCTTGATCAGGTACATCTCGGCGAGGCGGTAGTACGGATAGTCCGTGCCGCTGTTGCCATCGCCGACCTTGGCCGGATCCGGGCGGAACTTCGCGATACGCGCACCCTCCGCTTCCGTCGCCTGCGTGATGTCGCCGATGGTGAGCGTAAAGACCAGCGGGTTGCCGGCGCGATCCTTGATCGGCGCGCCGGTGTTGAGGTCGAACTGCGGTCCAACGAGGAACACCTTGCGGCGATCGTCGGCGTTGTCGAAGGCGTTGTAGGTCTCAGCGATCGTCGAGAAACCGTTCCAGCCGCCGTTCGCCATCGAGTTGTAGTGCGTGTAGCGCATCGAGATCGTGAGGCCGAGGCCGTCCTGCGCCACGTGGCGCGCGACGAACACGTTCTCGCGGGAGTTGCGGTTGAGCGGCGAGAAGTTCGTGCGCCAATCCGGCTCCATCGCGTACTTGCCGGAGTTGATCACGCGATCCGCTGCGGTAGCGGCGTCCTGCCAGCGCGCTGGTCCCTTCGCCAGGCCGGACGCGCTCACCGTGCCGCTGAACACCTCGTTGTTGAGGTACAGCGAAGCGAGGATGGCATCGATGGCGCCCTTGGTCATACGGCCGTATTCGTTCGCGGGCCGCGTATCGGGGAGCACGGCCTGCGCGGCCTTGAGCTCGTCTTCGACGAACTTCGTGACCTCGGCTCGCGTGTTTGCGGCGCGTGCCAGCACTTCGGTGTTCGTGACGATCGGGACGCCGCCGAACATGTCCTGCAGCGCGAAGTAATACCATGCGCGCAGGGCGCGCACTTCGCCCTCGATCTGCGCCTTGTTGGCCAGCGTCACGCCGTCCAGCGCGCCCAGGACCGTGTTCGCGCGGGACACGCCGGAGAACAAGTCGTTGAACGTGCCGTTGATGTCGTCCAGGCCCATCGGGCTGTTCGCCGCCCAGGTCTGCCGGTGCATCTCGATCCAGCGTCCGTTGTCGAACCAGTCACCGCCGCGGGTCGGCACCACGTTCTCGTCGGTGCTGATCTGGCTGATGTTGTACCAGCCCCACATCATGCCGCGCAGCGAGGCGTACACCGACGCCACGCCGGCGAGCACTTCGCCCTCGTTCTTGTAGAAATTCTCCGGCGTGATGGCGCTCGTCGGCACCTCGTCGAGATCGGTGCAGCCTTGCAGCGTTCCCACCGATACCGGCGCGAGCAGCAGGGCAATCACCCGCGCCCGGGCCAGTCGCTTCAACAATGGATTCCGCATAAGCCTCGAATGCTGAATGGTTGTGCTTGAAAGTGTGCGGAGCCTGATCAGTCACCGAGGTCGCCGGCGTCGGGCCGACGACCTCGGTCAGGAACTCAGAAGGTCAGACGAATGCCACCCGTGAACGTGCGCGCGCGCGGGTACGTGAGGTAGTCGATGCCGCGTGACGCCAGGCCGGCATCCACGTAGACCTCAGGGTCATATCCCGAGTAGTTGGTGGAGACGAGCAGGTTGTCGCCGGAGAAGAAGGCCCGCGCCGAGCCGCCGCGCATGACCGACGTGGGCAGGTTGAACGTGTAACCGACGGTGATGTTCTGCAGTCGGACGAACGACCCGTCCTCGATGTAGCGCGAGGAATAGATCGCCGGCTCGGTGAGGGCATCGGGTTCGCCGAGTGCCGACTTGAGCACGTTGCGGCTCGTCAGGACGTTGGCCTTGTTGGCGTACACCAGGCTGGTGTTGTTGAACACGTCGCGACCCATCTCGGCGCGCCACAGCCAGCTCGCGTCGAACTTCCCGAAGTTCGCGTTGCTGCGGAAGCCAAGGCTGAAGTCGGGGTTGGCGTTGCCGATCACCGTATAGTCGTCGCCACCCGGCGCGGTCGTCTTGCCGGCGAGCACGCGCGAGGTCTCTCGACCCGTCGCGTCACGCGTCACGGTGTACTTGTTGAATTCCTGCTTGCCCGCGGCGTTGACGCCGATGAACTCCGGGCCAAAGAACGTGCCCAGGGGCCGACCCGGGATGATGCGCTGCGCGTTCTGGCCGCTTTGTCCCTGGCCGCTGACGCTCGCGGTGGTGATGAACGAGCGACCGCCAAGGTCCTGCACTTCGTTGCGCTCGACTGCGAGCACGAGACCCGACGAGAGGCTGAACTGTCCCTTGTTGAGCACGTTCCCGTCGAAGGACGCCTCGAAGCCCGTGTTCTTGAGCTTTCCGACGTTCTCGAGGCGCGTGGACACGAGGGCCGGCTGCGGCACCGACACCGTCAAGAGCAGGTCTTCCGTGTTCTTCTGGTAGTACTCGACCGTGCCCGAGAACCGATTGTTCGCGAAGGCATAGTCGATGGCGGCGGAGGTCTGCGCCGTCTGCTCCCACTTGAGCAGCGGGTTGGCGTTGCGCGTCGGCACGACGCCGGTGACCACCGTGCTGCCAAACGGATAGCGCGCGCCATTGCTCGGCTCGAGGAGGATGAGCGAGGAGTACGGCGCCACCGCCTGGTTGCCCTGCAGGCCATAGCCCGCGCGGACCCGGAAGTCGGAGAAGAACTTGCCCTTCATGAAACCTTCCTCGCTGAGGCGCCACGAGGCGGAGACGGCGGGGAACGTCGCCCACTTGTTTCCGGCGCCAAAGCGCGACGAGCCGTCGCGGCGCAACACGCCCGTGAGGAAGTACTTGTTGTTCAGGCCCCAGTTCGCTCGCGTGAAGAAGGAGACGAGTCGGCTCTCCTCGTTCCAGGAGAAGGGCGGCACCAGCGTGCCCCCGCCACCGAGGTTGTTGAAGGTGAAGAGGTCGGTCGTGAAGTTCTGCCCTTCAGCGCCGAACTCCCCGTTCTCGAACTGCGCGTACTCGTATCCGCCGATCATCTCGAACTCGCTGCCCGGGATGAAGCTCGGCAGGGTCGGGGCGAAGGTGAGGAGCGACTGCAGGTTGACGTTGGAAAGGTTACGCTCGACCTGTCGGGCGCGGCCGCCGAAGGAAGCGCCCACCGGGTTGTTGCGCGGCAGGTACGTCTGGCGGTTCGACGTGGAACGGTCGGCACCGACATTGAGCTGTGCCGTCAGGCTGCGCCACAGGTTGTACGAGGCCGTGACGCTGCCGAGATAGCGCGTGGTCTGCGCGCGATCGAGGACCTGGTTGGCCAGGGCCACCGGATTGCGCGTCGACTGCGCGCCAGCACCCGTCTCATAGAACGAGACTGCCTTCGTCGTGGCGTCGGTCACGTAGACCGGGAAGGTCGGGTTGAAGATCGCCATGTTCGCCAGCACGCCACCCTCGAATCCGCCGGTGTTCTCGTACGGGAGGTAGTCGTTGTCGAGGCGCGAAGTCGTCAGGTTGATCCCGAGGCGCAGCTTGCCACCCGCGAGGGCTTCGTGGTTGGCATTGAGCCGACCCTGATAGCGCTTGAAGCCATTCGAGATCAGGATGCCCTGCTGATTCATGTAGTTCATCGAGGCGCGGTACGTCGTGTTCTGCGCGCCGCCGGAGAACGACAGGTTGTGGTTCTGCGTGTACCCCGTCCGCATCAACTCGTCTTCCCAGTTGGTGTTGGCGGTTCCGAGGTCGGTGAGGCGGCTCGCGGGGAGCGCGCCGGCCGTCACCTGCTGCTGCACGTAGTTGCGATATTCGGCGCCGCTGAGGAACTCGAGCTTCGACGCGGCGTTCGCGGAGGCACCATAGACCTCGTACTCCATGGTCGACGTGCCGGAGCGGCCCTTGCGCGTCTCGATGAGGACGACGCCGTTGGCCGCGCGGCTCCCATAGATGGCGGTGGCCGACGCATCCTTGAGGACGGAGATCGACGCGATGTCGCTCGGGTTGAGCAGCGTGAGCGGATTGCGCGCGAGGGCCGCGCCACCGCCGATGCCGAGGCCGGTCGCCTCGGTCTGGTCGTTCTGGATCGGGACACCGTCGATCACGTAGAGCGGGTCGTTGCTCGCGCTGATCGACGTGCCGCCGCGAATGCGGATCTGCGCGCCGGCGCCGGGCTCGCCGCTGTTCAGCGTGAGGTTCACGCCCGCCACGCGGCCCTGGAGCAACCCGGTGGCGTTGGTGACCACACCGACGTTGGCTTCCGTGGCATCGATGGCGGCCACGGCCCCGGTGATCGCTTCACGGCGTTGCGTGCCGTATCCCGTGACGACGACCGCGGAGAGGTTCGCGGCGACCGCGGCCAGGGAGACCTGCACGTTGGCCGCAGCGCCGGCGCTGACCGTGACCTCGCGCGTCTCGGGGCGATAGCCGATGCGTGAGATCTTGAGGCGATGAACGCCCGCGGCCACCTCGGTCAGGACGAATCCTCCGTCCTGTCGGGTGGCCGTGCCGCGTTGCGTGCCCTCGAGCTGGATCTGGACACTGCCGATCGGTTGCTGGCTCGTCGAGTCGACGACTCGACCCGAGATGGAACCCGTTGCCCCTTGCGCCTGCAGGGGTTGAACGGCCAGGACGCCGCCGACCAGCGCGGCCAACAGACATCGGGAGACTGCCATGCGTCTGCTCTCCATGGGCATGTGATGGGCGAACGTGCGAAGAGTGCTATCTACCTTTAGGTCGGCGAGGCGAGGGGCGGGCGATGCACAGCTGCTGGGTGCCAAGATAGGACCTCCGGTGACCGCGGCAAGATGTACGTCCATGCTCACCCCGCATCGGACGCGCGTCCGACGTCGGGTCCTGCATTTCCTCTTTGTGCAACCCGGGAGCAGCCTCGACCGGTCGCTGCCTGACGAGTGCGCCAGCGCACTTCGTACGGCAACCCGGGCCGCCTGCCCCCCCGCCCTGCACACACGGGGAGTCCGGGCGGGCTCACGCCGGCCTGGCACTCCCGATGTCCTGCGCTGACCGCAACATGTTGCACAAAAATCCGTTGCATTCCGGGAACCGACCGTGCATGGTACCTGAGTCCGGCGCCCCGTTGCGGTCCCTTGATAGCTCTCAAGCCCGCCACGCGCAAGCAGATCTGTCGCAAGTAGTTGCGCAAACGGTTGCGCAACCGATTACGGACTTCCCTCGCCCCACGCGAATGGCTGGCCACCGCATCACCCTCAAGGACATCGCCCGGCGCCTCAACCTCTCCATGCCGACGGTGTCGCGCGCCCTCGCCGACCACCCCGACATCAGCGCCGCCACCAAGGACCGCGTGCGAGAAGTTGCGCAGGCCCTCAACTACATCCCGAACTACCGCGCCCGGTACCTGCGCGCCAAGCACTCCCGCCTGATCGCCCTCGTCGTCCCCGAGATGAACATGTTCTTCGTCCCGTCGATGATCACCGGCATCAACCGCGTGGTACAGCAGAACGACTACTCGCTGATCGTCTTCCAGTCCGACAACTCCATCGTGCAGGAGCGGCGCCTCATCGAGTACTGCACGCACCTCTCCGCCGATGGCGTGCTCCTCGTCCTCTCCTCGGAAACCACCGACCTCTCGCACCTCAACATCCTGCGCGACTGCGACATTCCCGTCGTGCTGCTCGACAAGACCATCGACACCACCAAGCACTCCACCATCACCATCGATGACCAGGAAGCGGGACGCGAGGCCGCGTCCTACCTCATCGACCACGGCCACACCCGGTCGATCGGCATCTTCGGCGACCAGCGCCAACGCATCAGCGCCCTCCGCCTCAAGGGATTCCGCCGCGGGCACACCGAGCGCAGCATTCCCCTCGCCGATACGCAAATCCTGCGCGTCACGATGCTCGACGAGCTCGAGGGGCAGCTCGACAAGGCCTTCGAGGCCCACCCCGACCTCACGGCCATCTTCACGATGACCGATGAACTCCTCGTCTACACGCACCACCTGCTCATGCGGCGCGGCGTCAAGATCCCCGATGAGGTCTCCCTGCTCGCCATCAGTGACGGCCAGGCGCCGGGCTTCCTTCATCCCAACGTTACGCACTTCCGCCATGCGGGGGTCGAGGTCGGCGAACGCACGGCCCACATCCTCATCGGCATGATCGAGCACAACTCCGATGCCATGATGGACGTGCGCATCCGTACCACGCTCGTGGAGATGGGATCGGTCGCCACGCGCGGCAAGAAACGGTGAGCAGGCCCGCCGTATGAGCGCGCTGCTCCTTGCCCTCTGCGCGCAGCTCGCCGCGCCGGTGCTCGCCTTTCCGGAACCCGGCGTCGACGACTCCGCCGCGTACCAGGGCTACCAGACGCGCCTCTTCCGCGACGCCGCGCGCAACACCTTCCAGGTGTACCTCGATCGGCGCGAAGCACGCGTGGTGCACCTCTGGGCCGATGGGGAAAATGCGAGCATCGGATTCTCTGCGCGCACGGCCTCGGGCAGGCCGGCGCCGCTGCACTGGGCCACCGACGGGTCGATCCCCAGCACCGCTGGGCGCGCCCGCATCATGTCGTACGACCTTGTCGCCTCCTCCCCGGCGCTCAGCCTTGGCGCCTTCCTGCTTGGTTCGATGCGCGTGGAGCGCGACTTCCAGGCATGGGGGCACCACCGGCGCCCCTTCTCCGCACCCCCATTCGTGCTCGATGAAGTGCGCGCGCTGTTCGATCGACTCGCGTCCCTTCCCGATGCGGTACGCGCTGAGCACCTGAGGCTGCTGCAGGCCAGTACGGTCGCCACGCTGCGTGACCGGGTGACGCCAATCGTGCGCGTGGAGGGGACGCGCTCGTTGTGGAAGGCTCGCTTCACGCAGCCCTCGCTCGACGGTCGCGACACGATGACGATCGAAGTGCAGGTGGACCCCGCTCGCGTATCGGCCACCCGGGCACGAAGCGCCCTCACCCTGCGGGCCCGCCGCGGTAGCGAGGTGCCGTTCACGATCGTCGTGTCCACGACGGGCCCCGCCCTCACCCCGCTCGATCGCCGCGAGATCTTCACGCCCGCCTTCCTTGCCTTCCTCGACGAGGCACGGAGCGCAGATCCGCGACCCGGATCGCGCGCGCACAGGATGGAACGCCAGGTGCGCGGCGTCGAATTGCTCAGCTCGCGGGACAAGCTGATGGCCGGCCTCCCGACCTACGCCACGTACTTCGGCCGCGACATGCTCGTCTCGGCGCTCATGATGCGATCGATCTGGCGCGACGAGATGTCGGAGTTCGTCGTGGCCAGTGCCCTCGGCAAGCTCTCCCCCACGGGGCAGGTGAGCCACGAGGAGGCGTTAGGCGGACAGGCCGTGCGCGAGGCAGCCAGTGAGTACGTCGGCCTCGTGGACGCATCGGCAGCGGCCCCCGCGACGGGGAGCGGCGGACTCGCTCCTCGCCCGCGCCCGAGACGTGTTGCGCGACCATCGGCGCACGCGCGAGAACTACCACATGATCGACGACGAGCTGCAGTTCCCCGTGCTCGCCGCCCGTTGGCTTGGCGACCCG
>JACMLI010000386.1 GCA_014379705.1 Gemmatimonadaceae bacterium | reverse complement strand
GGAGGGCCGCCGCTGCGGAACACCATCACCTGCGCGCCGGCCATCGCCTCCGCGCCGGCCATCGGAATCGGGCCTGGTGCGCCAGCCTGACCGGGCGTGCCCATGCGCGCCACGGCGGCCGCTCGAACCTTCTCCATCGCGGTCTTCGCCGAGTCGATGAACGCGACCTTGTCGGAATCGCTCAAGTGACGCCATTGGAACGGCAGCTTGCCCGACGACTCACGCGAGCCGTCCGGACGCACCCAGTCCACGTGATAGTCGAGCCCCCGCAGGAAGGCGATGCTGCCGTCGGCAAGGATCGCCCAGTCGTCCGTCGCGGGCATCGGGTTGATCACCGACGACATCTGCATGCGCCCCGCGCTGTCCTGCGTGACGTTCATCTTCGGGCGCGGAACCTTGAGGAAGCCCACCGTGTCCACCTTCCGCGACGCGAGTTCGACGCGGATCACCGCCTGCGAATCCGGAAACTCCGGCATCACCATCGCGCTGCCCGTCGGTCGCTGCGCGCCCTCGGGTGGACGGCCCCCCGGGCCGCCGAAGCGGATCTGCGGTGGCGCCCGGTACACAAGTCGTCCCTGGGCATCGAACCCGGGGTTCCCGTTCGGGCCACCGATCAGGGCCTGTGCGTCGTTAGCCCGCGGGACCGACATCACCCGCCCGATCATCCCCTTCGAATCGATCACCAGCATCGAGAGCGACGTCGGGTCGATGAAGAGGGACGAATCGCCCTTGTACGCCATCAGCCCACCGAACCGTGAGCTGTACGCATTCCCCGTCGCCGGCGTCGTATCGGCCACGACCGTGAACGTCGCCAGCGTCGGGTCGAACATCAGCACGCGTCGCCCGATGATGTCGTTCACCAGCACGCGTCCATCCGAGAGCGCCCGCGTGGTGGAGACGGCACCGAGCAGCTCAACGGACGTGCGCTCGACGGCGCCGAGGGGCCGGACGGGGGGCAGCTTGGCGGCTGTCGCCGCTTGCGCCGCGGCGTGTGCGCTGCTCGCCGCCAGCAGGACGGCGGCGCCCATCAGGGAGTTGCGATACTTCATGGTCACGTCCGGTGTTGGGTTCGGTGGTGCGAGCGAAGACTAACGTACGATAGTGACGGCCTGTCCGGCGCCACCTCCGCCAGCCGGAAGCGCGATGCCACTTCCGGGAAAGCCCATGCCACCGGTCGATCCACCGGCCGTGCCGGACCGGATGGACGCGAGGTAGCGCGGATCGAGATAGCTCGCGACGAGCGCGGGGAGCTTCCTCCGCTGGTCGTCCTGCAACAATCCCTTGATGGCCGGCGAGAGGTGCTTGAGCAGGTCCACGGTGGCTCGGCGGCCAGCGCGGTAGTCGGCGTAGGCGTCTCCCTCGTCATAGCGATCCGGGAGCGTCGCGAGCTTCTTCGCGATCGGTGACCAGATCGAGTCGAGGCGGATCAGGTACCATCGGTTGAGCGTCGCGAGGGAATCGGCCTGCGGCCCCGTGAGCTTGAGCGTGTCCTGCTGGCGCAGGATCGTCGCCACGGGATTGATCAGGCCCCCACCGGTACCATAGATGGCCTTGAGCATGCCCTCGGGCATCTTGTTGCCTTCGATGCTGCGCCCGAGGTTGAGCTGCTGCGCCAGCGCCTGGCGTTCGCGCGTGGGGCCGATGTCGAAGCGGAGCATCGCCGTGACCGTCACCGGCATGCGGAAGGCGGTGAATTGCGGGTCGGTGGCGCCGAAGCGCTTGTTCACGTCATAGCGGAAGCGCTGCGTGGACGCGTCGAAGCCGCGGACCTGCAGGAGGTTCGCGTCGGGGAACGGGGTCTGCCCCCAGCCGCGCAGGTTGTCGTTGCCGTGCAGGAGCAGGTCCGCCGCGCCTAACGGGTTGGAGACGGCGAACGACAGCGTCGCCCGCTGCGGCATGCGCACCTTGAGCGGGTTGAACGAGACCGAGAGGTTGGCGCTGTGCGTCCACGGGCCCTGGCAGCTGTTGCGCAAGGCGAGCTGCCCGATCTGTGAGCCCAGGCAGTCGCGCACGCGGTCCGGCGCGGTCGCCAGCAGCGACTGCATGCTGGAGCGCAGGTCCGCGTCCGGCGCACTGGCGGGGTCGTAGACGAACGCGCGGTCGTTCTGGTAGCCGTCGCCGTTCACGTCGCCCTGCACCAACGGCGTAAACGGGGTGCCCGAGCGCACGTTGCCGAACCAGCTGAGGCGCACGAGGTCGAAGGCGTTGTAGTAGAGCGAATACTGCACCTGGTGGCGCGAGTCGAAGTTCGACCGCGCCCACTCCAGCTGGTTCGGGTCGCCGACGGTGTTGGTGTTGAAGCCGCGGACGCGCTCCCGCACGTTGGAGTAGACGTACGCGAGGCTCCAGTTGTAGCCGGTGTTGAATGTCGCGGGGGAGAGGGAAAGCCGTACCTGCCGGCTCTCCGAACGCAGGTCGGAGCGCTGCTCGGTGACGCGGTTGTAGTCCTGCGACACGCGCGCATCGCGCGCCGCGACGAGTCCGGTCGCGGGATCGATGCTGGTCGGCGCCACGAACACGGGGCGGCCGCCTTCGGAGGCAACCGTAAAGCGCGACGTGGGCACGAAGTTGCGGTCCACGAAGCCCTGCTGGTTCAGGTTCATCGAGTACGTGCCCTCGACCTGCGTGGTGAAGCGGTTGCCGAGCGTCGGCCCACTCCAGCTCAGGTTCGAGCGCACGGAACGCGGCGGGGCGAAGTCCTTCGCGAAGAGCGAGACGTTAGGCACCGTGCTCGCGAAGACGCTCCCGCTCGTGCCGTCCGCACACTCCGACGGGATCATCGCGTTGTCGGCGAGGTACTGCGCCCATGCCGGGTTCGGGACCGCGATCCCGGTGCAGTTCAGCTGCTGGAGTCCACTGGCGAGGCCCGTATTGTCGATCGCCTGGCCGGTGAGCTGCGTCCCGGGCACGCCCTGGAAGAGTCCGATGCCACCCCGCACGATCGCGCGCGGCCCGCGGAAGGCCCCCTCGAACGCACCGACCTGCGCGGCGCGCCCGTACGACCACGAGAACCCCACCCGCGGGCTCACATACACCCCGCTCGGCACGACGTCGTTGCGCACGCCGTACAGCTGCTCGACTTTCGGGTTCCAGGTCGGCTTGTCGGGGAACAGGTTGCCATCGACGCGGAAGCCGTACTGGACCTGCAGCGATGACGTCGCGCGCCAGGAGTCGCCGAGGGCGATCGCGCCGACCACCTGGCTCGCGTCGCGCTGGCGCGGCGACAGCTGGCGCGTGTACGACCCGGCGCGCCCCGCCTCGAGGTCGCCTAACGAGTTGAAGAAGAAGCTGCCGAGCTGGTTGATGCTCTGGTCGAGGTCGTACGCGTCGCGACGCAGCTCGGTGGAGAGCTTGAGGCGGTGCTTGTTGTTCTCCGAGAACCACGACATCTGGTTGTTCAGCGAGATGCTCGTGTTGCCGGTGGTGATATCGAGGGTCGGGCTCCCGCCGAAGGTGACGTTGCGCAACCCATTCGTGCCGTCGTCCAGTGCCGACGACATGCGCACGGTGCCACTGGGTAGCGCGAGGTACGGGTCGGAGGTGTTGCGCGATCCGGTGATCCCGAGGACCGTTTCGCTCAGCGCCCCGAAGCCGAAATACGTCGAGTGCCTGCCCTGCAACCCCGCGTTCCAGTTCGTGCGCTTTCCGCTGTGCGCGGGGAGCTCGGTGATCTGCCCGCCCAGTGGGTTCGTGCGATTCCACGAGCCATTCGCCGTGACGTTGAATGCCGATCCGGCGCGCGATGACGGCGGCGCGAAGTCGAGCGCGCCGAGCAGCGAGCCCTGGTCGCTCAACCGGTCCGAGGGCAAACCGGCGACGGTCGACGGGATGCCAAGTGTTGACACGATGCTGAGCAGGCGCGAGACCGAGTCCGCCGAGAGCCCCGAGGTCTGCAGGCCGAGCGCGCTGGTGTTGAGCAGGTTCTGGTAGTCGCTGGAGCGACGGCCGAGCTGGTAGGAGGCGGAGTAGAACGCGGCGTTGTACCTGACCGGCCCGGAGACGAGACCACCTAACGACGCGTTCGAGTACTGCTGCCCGAGCGCGCTCGCGGCGGGGTCGGTCCACTGGAGCGATGGGGAGTCGAGGTTGAGGCTCGACGTGCGCATCTTGAAGTTCGTGCCCGATCGGGTGCGGAGGTTCAGGTTGCCCCCGCTGAACCCGCCGCGCGACACGTCGTAAGGCGAGGTCGCGAGCGATCCCGAGACCATCGCGTCGCGGGGCAGGTCGGAGCCGCTGAAGTTCTGGCCGTTGAGGGTGGTGGAGTTCTGGTCGGTGGAGAGTCCCAACACGGAAAAGCCGGACGGGTCGCCGTCCTGGCCGGGGACGTAGAGCACGCCCGGCGTCGTGGCCGCCATGGCGGCGAGGTCGCCCTGCTGCGCTGCCGAAACGGCGGCGGCGTTCACGGATCGGTCGGTACCGCTGACGTCCTGGTTGGCGTCGTTCCTCCCCACGCGGTCACGAGGGGCAGTTACCCGCACCTCACCGAGGGTGGCCGCGGTACGCTCGAGGGTGGCATCGGCGACGAGGATGTCCTCGTCGGCCACACGCTTCACCTGGTATCGGCGAGGGCCGTAGCCCAGGGATCGGAAGGAGACGAAGTAGTCGCCATCGCCGCCGGGGAAGGTGACCATGTATCGTCCGCCGCGGTCGGTGCGAGCGGTCCGGCTGACGTTGCCGGACAGCGTCGTGACCGTAACCTCAACTCCTTCAACGGGTTGCCGCTCCGGGCTCGTGACGCGTCCACGGATGACGTCCACCGTCTGCGCGCCGACGGGGATGGCTGTCAGGAGGGCGACCAGCAATGCGACCCGGAGACCGAGCACTTTCATAGATGTAGACAGCGTGGTGGAGGCGGAGCCGGGGGGCCACACCAGTCGGACGGCACACAGCTTGGACCCGCGGGCAGGGGTCAGGGTTGACTCGGGTTGGCGTGGCGGCCGTTGGCGGCAAAGGCCTCAGTCGCGGAGTGGGCGACGAAGCGCAGCAAATCGAGCTGACTGGCCAGCGACGTCCGCGATACTCCCGCGGTCTCCCTTCCAGCTCCGATGCCTCACCGCGGAGCTGGAAGCCTGTGCACTGCGTCCCCGTGAGCGGCACGCCAGGTCGATGGTGCGACGGGCGAGCTCCTCAGAACGAGATCGTGCCTTTCCCTGTGAACGCGCCCTTGTTGGTCAGGAACGACGCCGTCCCGCCTCCCCACGTCGAGCCCGTGGCCGTCACGAAGCGTCCCGTTCCGCCCTGAAACACTTCCTGTCCGCTGAACTGGATGTCGGGACCGTTCAACGTGGCCGTTCCCGTCCATGTCGCATACAGGAGGTCGCCATTTGCGGCTCTGTAGGTGGTGGCGTTCGACGCGGTCGCGGTTGTCGGACTCGTGATCACCACAAGTTGTTCAGCGATCGCTGTCGAGCGCCCGAGGTGCTCGAGCCTGCACGCGTACTCGATGTGAAGGCGCAGGTAGTTCGCGGGATCACCGGGCAGTGGCGGTAGCGCACGGAATGCCGACTTGCAGGTTCCCCCGGCGGGGCGCGCGGCTTGCACGAAGGCCGATGCCGACACCATCGACGACGAAAGAGGCGTGCTGACGGGCGACGTGACCTCCCCACCAGAGCACGAGGCGAACAGGGGGACGGCGATGAGCAGCAGGCGTGAATACCGGGTCATGACAAGCTCCTTGAGTGGAGGGAGAAAGGCCGGGGACGGGAATCACCGGTTGCAAGGCGAGGTCGGAGTGGAGCGTAGCGTGGTGATGGTGCACGGCGGCGCGGCGGCCCTAACGGCCCGGAGCGTCCTTCACGCGGCAGGAGGCGTATCGGGGGCTGACTCACATGCACTCCGACGCTGGGGTTCCGGCGGCGAGTCCCACACCACGTCCCGCGGCGTCAGCTCTCCATCCGGGACGTCGAACGGCCCCGCTGGCATCATCTCGCGCCACACCGTGATGTTGCGGCACTCGCCATGTCGCCATCGCTGCAGCGTTTCGTCGCGCTCCCTCCCGTGGCGCTGGTAGCTGCCCTCGAACACGATGACGTCGGCGGCTGGTACTCGCGGTATGCTGCTCATCATCACCCCCTCCCTGTCTGCGGAACCTCTCGCGGTCGACCGGTCCGCTCTGTGCGGGCGAGGCGGATGCAGGCCGCGCCCGGTGCTGGCGTGGTCGTCCGTGCGCCAGATGCCATCGCGTCCCACCCTCCCGATGCTTCTTGCGGAAGGATGCTTTGCTGTCGTTAGTTGGGTGTTAGCTGGTCCGGCGTGTGGACTGGGGACATCCGGAGGGGAGCGTGAGCGGAGCACCGTCGATCGCTGGTGAGCACGGGCTCCGCCTTCGTGTCTTTGGGGCACCCTCGTTCGTGGGCGAGGGAGCCGACGCGGCAACCGAGCTCCTCGCGCTCCCCAAGCGGCTTGCCCTCCTCGTCTACCTCTCCGCGTCGCCGTCGCGCGGCTTCCGTCAACGCGACGACCTGGTCGCACTGCTCTGGCCGGAGTCGGAAACGTCCCGCGCCCGCAACTCGCTCCGGCAAAGCCTGCACCTGTTGCGCAAGTGCCTGCCACCGGGAGCGGTGATTGCCCGTGGCTCACGGGACGTGGCGCTGCGAGACGATTCCCTCACACTCGACTCTGAACTCTTTGAGTCTCATCTCGATCACGGCCGCGAAGCGGAGGCGCTCTCCCTCTACCAGGGTGACTTCCTCGAAGGCTGCCATCTGGCGGATTCGCCCGGCTTCGAGGAATGGACGGAGACGGAGCGGACCCGACTGCGTCGACGCGCCGTGCGGGGCGCCATGACGGTCGCGCGCCACCTGGCCCGAGACGGCGATCTTGCGAGTGCGGGCAACTGGGCGCGGTTCACCACGCAACACGCGCCGCTCGACGAGGGTGTGCTCGATGAGGCCATCGACGTCCTCCAGGGCATCGGTGATCGTACCGGTGCCGCAGCACTCCATGCCGCAGCGGTAAGTCGCTTTCGTGCGGAACTTGGGCTGACGATCGCACCGCTTCCGACGACGCATTCGCGCCCGCTGGCGCTGGTGGGCAGCAGTCGGCCAGCGGAAGCAAGGCCCGACGACCCCGTGAGCGCGAGCACCCGGCGCCCTTCGTCGCCCGCGATCATACGCGCACGCGTGGTATCCCCCGCCGTTCGTCGCCAATACCTGCTGGCGCGCGGCTACTCGGCGCAACGATCCCCGGCGACGATCGGCCTTGCCATCGAGACGTTCGAGAAGGTCCTGAAAGAGGCTCCTCACTACGCCGAGGCTCACTCCGGACTCGCCTTTGCGCTGGCGCAGGCGACGGTCTACGTCGGCTATCCGGGTGTGGACACGTGGCCGCGCGTTCGTGAGCACGCCACGACCGCCATACGTCTCGACGCGACGCTGGGTGAAGCCCACACGATGCTCGCGCAGGCAACGCTGTGCCATGACTACGATTGGACGTCGGCCGAGCGGATGTATCGCCGTGCGATCGCGCTCAATCCGTTGTCCGACATCCCTTGCCAGTCCTTCGCGCTCTACCTGCTCTGTGCGTCCGGGCGGACCGAAGAGGCGCTAGCTGTACTTGATCGCGCGCGCGATGCCATGCCCACCTCGCCGGGGCTCAGTAGCTTCTTCGCCATGACGTGCATCTACGGGCGTCAGTTCGCTCGCGGCCATGACGAGGCGGAGGCATTGGTGCAGATGCAACCGGACTACGCGCAGGCGCACTGGGTTCATGGATTGGCGCTCGAGGGCCTCGGACGTCCTCACGACGCCATCGTGGCGTTCGAGATCGGCTTGTCGCTCACCAGCGGGAGTTCATTGATGCTCTCCCAGCTGGGCCGCGCGTGCGCACGCGCCGGCCAGGGAGCGCGCGCACGAAGCATCCTCGACCAGTTGGACGCGCGCAACGAGAAGGCCGGGCCCGCCGCGTACTACCGGGCCGAGATCCTTGCCACCCTCGGCGACGCACGCGCCGCGATCGAACAGTTGCACCTGGCGTATCGGCAGCGCAATTCGCTCCTGATCTTCGCCGGGGTCATGCCCGGCCTCGACCCGCTGCGCGACGACGCGCGCCTCCTGCGACGAATCGGAATCCGCAACCTCGATCCCCGGGGCGAACGACCCATGCTCCCCCCCTCCCTCGTCACGAGGACCGGCCGGTGAGTGATGGCTGACGATTCGCCCCGCGTCCTCGTTGCCGGCGCGACGGGGCAGGTCGGTGGCATCGTCACGCGGAAGCTGCTCGCCGCCGGCGTCCCTGTGCGCGCGTTAGGCAGGCACCGCGAGAAGCTCGTCGCGCTGGCCGACGCCGGGGCCGAGGTGATCGCCGTGGATCTCCTGGATCGCACGGCGGTGGCGCGCGCATGCGAGGGCGTGGGCCAGGTCTTCTCGACCGTCAACAACGTGATGGGCCGTGGCGCGTCGAGCCCGAATCGCGTGGACCTGGCCGCCTACGAGTCGCTGTGCAGCGGCGCCACGGACGCCGGCGTTCGGCGCCTGGTGTACCTGTCGGGCCGCGGCATGTCGGCCGATGACCCGGTCGACTTCTTCCGCGTCAAGCATGCGATCGAGGCGCGCATCCGTCAGGGCCGCGTGCCATTCGTTGTGCTGCAAGCCGGGGCATTCATGGAGACGTGGGTCGGCATGCTCTCCGATGGCATGCGCAAGAAGGGCGTCGCTGTCCTTTTTGGTGACGGACGGATGATCTCGAACTTCATCGCCGTCGAGGACGTCGCCGAGTTCGCGGTGCGCATCCTTGCGCGCGAGGAGATCGTCAACGAAACGATCGAGGTCGGCGGGCCGTCCAACATCTCCTTCGATGCACTGGTCTCGCTGCTCGAGACGCAGATGGGCATGCACGTGAAGCGCCGTCGAGTCCCACGTGCAGTGCTCTGGCTGGGAGGGCTCGCGCTCAAGCCGTTCAACGAGGTCGCGGCCCGTCTGATGCGCCTGGGCTACTTCACGGCAACGCGTGACCTCCGGCTGCTCGACTGGAGGGTCGCCGCTGACCGATTCGGCGTGTCCCCCATGCGTATCGAGGAGTTTGTCTCCCAGGCAGGATTGGCATGATCGGTCGCCAAATACCGATTGTCTTGTGGCGGTCACCTCCGGAATGCGTGCTCCGGACGCGGCAACCCTGAAGAGCATCAACCAGTTGCCTCGAGAGTGACATGTTCCCCTCGTACTGCGAGTACTCCTGTCTTCCGGCGTTGACGGCACGTCAGACCTGAGTGGAAGCGGGGTCAGACTCGACTTTTCGGGCGTGGAGTCGGACCCCCACCTCAGTCACCGCGCAGCGACACCATCGGGTCCACGCCGCTCGCCCGACGCGCTGGCATGTAGCTCGCCACCACGCCGATCACCACCATCATCGCCGCCATCGCCACGAAGACGAACGGATCCACGGCCTTCACGTCGTAGAGCAGCGCCTGCATCAGGCGCGTGCTCGCGACGGCCGCCGCGAGGCCGATGACTACGCCCACGATGACGACGCGCGTGCCCTGTGACACGACCTGCCGCCGCACCACGCGCGACGTCGCGCCCAGCGCCATCCGGACGCCGATCTCGCGCGTCCGCTCGGCCACCACGTAGGACAGCACTCCGTACAGCCCAAGGGCGCCGAGCAGCAGCGCCAGCCCCGACACGACGCCTAACGTCAGCATGGTGAAGGCGAGGGTCACCATCGAGCGCTGCGCGAGGTACTCCATCGTGAACTCCCGATAGACGGGAGCCTCGGGCGCCACCTCGTGGATGACCTGGCGCACCTCGTCCCTCAACAGGTCGGCGCGCGCTGACTTGATCACGTACGCCGGCGACGACATGGTCCAGCCCGCACTGTCCGTCGCCCCGACGAGTCCGAAGTAGACGTTCGCATCGCTGGCGTAGCGCCAGTCCAGCTGCTTCACGTCCTCCACGACGCCAACAACGGTGAACCACGGCTGCGCCCTGCCGAAGCCGGGCTTGAGACGCTGGCCGAGTGCCTCGCGACCCGGCCACAACTTCCCTGCGGCCGATCGACTGACGATGACACTCGAGTGCGGCCCGAGCAGTTCGTCGCGGGTGAACGTGCGCCCCGCGAGCAGGTCGATGCCGAGCGCCTGGAAGTAGTCGCCGCCGGTGAAGTTCGTACTGACAAGCGTGCCCTCCGCATCACCCGATGCGCCGTCGGTCTGCACTCGCACGCCTGGCGTGTTTTCGTCGAGCGGAATGTTGTTCACGGCGCCGACGGCACTCACGCCGGGCAACGCGCGCAAGCGATCCATGACGTTGGTGTGCAACGCCCCCCACTCGCGCGGGCCGCCTTCGATGAGTTCGGGCCGGTCAGGAGCGAACTGGAACGTGTAGAGGTCGGCGACGTCGTACCCGGGATCCACGTTGCGCAGCTTGTTGAAGCTCTGCACGAGCAATGCCGCGCCGATCAGCAGCACGAGCGCGAGCGCCGTCTGGCCGACGACGAGGGTGTCGCGACCCCAATGACGCCGTCCCGTGGCGCCGCGCCCACCTTCGCGCAGGCGCTTGAGGTCAGGCGTCGAGGCGCGCAGCGCGGGCGCGATGCCGCACGCGATGGCCACGACCAGCGTCAGGCCGAATGCG
>JACMLI010000385.1 GCA_014379705.1 Gemmatimonadaceae bacterium | reverse complement strand
CGAGGGTGTTGCGCGTTGCTGTCTCGAAGGTGCGGATCCCGCGTTCACAGAGGATCACCCTCAGGTTGCCGTGCACGGCGAGGTACTCAGCCGCACCGAGCAGTTCCTTGATCGTCGCCGAAGCCCCGCGCTTGAGCAGGACCGGCTTGCCCTGCTCGGCGATCGCGGCGAGGAGGGGCACGTTCTGCATGTTGCGCGCGCCAACCTGGATCACGTCAGCGATGGCCCCGATCGCCGGGGCGTGCCGCAGGTCGAGGCACTCCGTCACGATGGCGAGTCCGGACTCGGCGCGAGCCTCGGCGAGCAGTTCGAGCCCCGCCTCTCCCAAACCCTGGAATGCATATGGGTTGGTCCGGGGCTTGAACGCCCCACCCCGCAGCAGCCCGGCGCCTGCACGCCGCACGGCCGTGGCCGTCTGGAGGATCATGTCGCGCCCTTCGACCGAGCAGGGGCCGGCGGCGACGACGAACTGGTGCCCCCCGATGGTGAGCGGGAGCACGGGGCCGCGCGTGTTGCCAACGAGGATCCGCGTGGACAGCGGGCGATCGGCGGCGCGGGCGACGAGGGGGGTGTCGGACATCGGGGGTAGTTCCACGACTGGGGGAAAAGAAAACGGCCCCCGAATTCTCGGGGGCCGTGGCGGCAGCAAGGTGAAGCGCTATTCTGGCTTCAACACGCGCGCGTCCACCGCCCCCTGGTATACCAGAAGGCGCCGGTAAAATAGACGTACTGCTGGGCGGCGGCGGTCAAGCGCATGGAGGCATAGTAGGCTGGCGTCGGGCGGGCCGTCAAGGGGCGGCAACACACGACCCCCCGACCTTCGCTTTCGAGGGGTGTCGGGAACCCGGTTGTTACGTGCGGCGTGATCTCGTGGTCTTGCCATGCAGCTGGCGTCGTCGTACGATGCCCGAGTACCGCGCTCGCGGCGTGCACTAACACACTGCAACCACTGATGTCCATCACGCTCGTTTCGCTTCGACTTCCCCACCTCGGCCTTGTTTCCGCGCTCGTACGCGTGGGAGTACGGACGGAGGAGTCTTGGCGCATGTCTCGAGCGAAATAGCATCGCACCAGCGGTCCCGCCTCACGGCGGTCGAGCACCAGCGACAAGGCCCTCCTTACCGGATGGGCCTTTTCTTTTTCCCCCTGCACCTGAACCCCACGGAGTCGATTGCATCATGCAGCACACCGTCATCGCCCTCATGCACGACCGCCCGCACGCCCACAATCGTGCCATCTCGCTCTTCCGGCGCAGCGCGCTCCGGATCGATTCGCTCGCCGTCGCGAGCACCGAGCAGCCCGAGCTCGTACGCATGACGCTCGTGGTGCAGCACGATGACGTCGGCGAGGTCGTGAGGCAGCTCGATGGGCTCATCGACGTCGTCTCCGTACGAGACGTGACGCACCAGCGCGTCATCGCCCACGAAGTCTGCCTCCTGCGCGTCTCACAGCCGGGGAGCCGGCTCGGTGACCTCCTGCGCGTCGCAAACGAGTGCGACGCGCGCGTGGTCGAGGCCGCGCCGCACGGCATCGTCCTCGCGATCATGGGGCCACCCGCGACCATCACGCAGGGCCTCGAACGATTCCGGAGCTTCGGCATCATCGAGTTCACGCGGTCAAGCCGCATCGCCATGCCCGTGACGGGAAGCACAGGGACGTCCACGCCCCCCCATGCGAGCGCCGCCATCCCGGCGAGCAGCCCGTACACATGGCAGGCGGATGGCGCAGTCGCTTAGTGACGGACGGACGGTGGCCGGTTAGGCGAGTGGGCGGATTGACGGGGTGGACGGGGTGGACGAGATGGACGAGATAGTTGGTCGTACCCGGCCGACGGGCAGCGCTCACGTCGTCGAACCATCTCGTCCATCTCGTCTATCCCGTCTACCTCGTCTATCTTTGCGCCCATGAGCCTCAGGCGCAGCCT
>JACMLI010000049.1 GCA_014379705.1 Gemmatimonadaceae bacterium | reverse complement strand
TTGGGTGGGGACGTGTCCCCCGGGCTGGCGTGGACGGGGGCGCCCGATAGCGCCGTGAGCTTTGTGATGGTGATGCACGACCTCGACGCGGCGATTGGTACCGGCACCGACGATCTGCTGCATTGGATGGTTTGGAATATCCCGGCGTCCACCCCGTCGTTGCCCGAGGGGGTGCCGACGGGCTCGCAGCGCGCGGACGGGAGCCGGCAGATCAGCGCGACGGGGCCGGATTATCGGGGCCCGGCGATCCCGGCGACGGGCCCGGCGCATCACTACGCGATCGAGGTGTATGCGCTCGACGTGATGCTGGACGTGCCGGCCGTCGGTGCCTCACCGGCTGCGACGCGCGCGGCGGTGCTCGCCGCGATGGCGGGGCACGTACGCGGGAAGGGGGTCATGGTGGTGCGGGGGCCGGACAGGCGCTGACTGGGGCTGGTCATCCCGGACAAGCGAGCGCAGATCCGGGACCAGGGTCGTTGCAGGTTCCCTCGGTCTTGCGCGGCGCGCACGACAAACGACACGGGGCTCCGGCCTTCGCCGGAGCGACGGAGAACCTAACGAGTCAACAGCCCCGCGTCGATCACGTATTGCGTCCCGGTCACATAACGAGACTCGGCGCTGCACAGGAAGAGCACCGCGGCCGCCACGTCCTCAGGTTCGACCCACGGCACGGGAAGCAGGTTACCCGCGGAACGCTCGGCGACCTCGCGCGGCGTGAGCCCCTCGAGCGCGGCGAGACCGTCGTTCATCGGCGTGTTCACGCCCGTCGGGTGCACGGAGTTCACGCGGATACCGTGCGGCGCCAGTTCGATCGCCCAGGACTTCGTGAGCCCCGTGAGCGCCCACTTGGACGCCGCGTAGTGGCTCAGGCGTCCCATGCCGCGCAAGCCTGCGATGGACGAGTTGTTGATGATCACCCCCGCGCGCTGCGCAATCATGACGGGGATCACGCGACGTGCCACGAGCCAGGCCCCCTTCACGTTGATGTCCATCATCGCGTCCCACGCCTCTTCGGTGAGCTCGTGGGCGAGTCCGTAGGCGCAGATGCCGGCGTTGTTGAACAGCACGTCGATGCGTCCGAAACGTGCCACGGTCGCCTCGACCGCGGCGGTGACCGCCGCATCGTCACGCACGTCGCCGGCAAAGGTGATGGCTTCGCTGCCCACATCACGCACGGCCGCCTCGAGCCCGGTGAGGTCGTCGGGCGATCCCATGGTATAGCCCGGGTAGGCGAGCGGACGCGCCACATCGAATGCCGCCACGCGAGCGCCCTCGCGCGCGAAGGCCAGGGCCGTCGCGCGACCCTGCCCATGCGCGGCGCCCGTGATGAAGGCCACCTGCCCGTGGAACCGCGTCATGGAGTCGACCTCCGGCGATACGTCTCGAGCGAGTCGTCGAGCGGGATCTCGAGCGCATTGTTCACCACGTTCGTCGCCACCATCAGCGCACCGAACGCCGTCAGCGCCACGATCTCCTCATCGCTGAACAACGCCCGGATGGGGGCGAAGACCTCGTGCGGCACGCGAAAGGGAGAGACCGCGAGGCAGCGACCGAACGCCACGACTGCGCGCTCCCGTTCATCCAACACCAGGGCGTCCGGGTTTTCGCCCGCATCAATCAGGATCCGGCGGAAGAAGGTGCTGCAGATCAGGCAGTCGGTCTCGGCGGAGATCGCGTGGGCGTAGATCGTCGTCAGCCGATCGCCGAGGAAGGGCTGCACCGTGTCACGCAGGTCGTACCACGTCATGAGGGCGTGGAACGACGGCACCGACTGCAGCAACGTGCGCTTCATGTTGGTGATGCGCGCCACGTGCAGGTGTGCATCGTGTGCTTCCTGCACCGCGGCCGGTGCTGCGGCGTAGTCGACCTGTGGGATGCGGGCCATGGGCGCTCGATCGAGGGTGCCGGAGCAAGCTAACGATCAGCGAGTCGCCACGGGCTTCGACGCTGTCTGGGCGCGCAGGTATTGCGCGGGCCACGTGACGGCTGCGCCGAGGGCATGCGCCGCGGCGAGGGGCCAGCGCGGGTTGCGCAGCAATTCGCGTCCGAGCAGCACCATGTTGGCATGACCCGCGCGCAACAGCTCGTCCGCCTGCGTTGGATCCGTGATCAGGCCGACGGTCGCGGTGGCAACGTCCGCCTCCGCGCGGATGCGCGCAGCGAAGGGCGCCTGATACGCCGGCCCCAAGGGAATACGCACGCCCGGGACGAGTCCGCCTGACGAGCAATCGATCATGTCGGCGCCGTGCTGGCGCAACCAGCGGGCGAGCTGCACCGACTGGTCGACATCCCACCCTCCCGGGGCCCAGTCGGTCGCCGAGATGCGAACAAAGACGGGAGCTCCCGCGGGCCAGACGTCGCGCACGGCATCGAGTACGTCGAGCACAAGGCGGGCGCGATTCTCCAGCGAGCCGCCGTACGCGTCGGTACGCTCGTTGGCGAGCGGGGACAGGAACTCGTGGAGCAGGTAGCCGTGCGCCGCATGGATCTCTGCCACCTGAAAGCCGGCGGCGTGGGCGCGTCGCGCCGCGTCACGGAAGCCGTCGACCACGCGAGTGATGCCGTCGAGGGTCAGTTCGTGAGGCGAGGGATACTCGGGCGCGAACGGAATTGCGCTCGGCGCAACCACGTCGAGCCACCCGCCTTCGCCGGGCAAAACGGCGCCGGAACCGTCCCACGGCCGTCGCGTGCTCGCCTTCCGGCCGGCATGCGCCAGCTGGATTCCGGACGCCGCTCCCTGGGCGTGAATGAAGTCGGTGATTCGTCGCAGCATCGGGACGTGCTCGTCCTTCCAGATCCCCAGGTCCTGAGGGCTGATCCGCGCCTCGGGCAGCACCGCCGTGGCCTCGCTGAACACCAGCCCGGCACCTCCCACTGCGAAGGCGCCCAGGTGGACGAAGTGCCAGTCATTCGCGAAGCCGTCGGTTGAGGAGTACTGGCACATCGGGGAAACGCCGACGCGGTTTTGCAGGGTGATGTCACGCAGGGAGAGCGGTGAGAACAGCATTCGAGCCTTGGGTTCGGGTGGTGCGACCAGCCGGCGAGCTTCACATTCCCGGAGCAAACCCCCCGATCGCCGGAGCCGTTCCTGATGAAACGCGTGTTGGCAGTGTTCGCCGTCGTTGTGGTTGCGGTCCTCGGTGTGATGGTCGTACGGACGATGCGCGTCGCACCACCCCCGCCGGCAACGACGGCCGCCGCCGTTCCGGCCACGCCGATCGACACCGCAGCGGCCGCCGAGCACCTCGCTGGCGCGCTGCGCTTCGCCACGGTCTCGCTGGCCTCTGGTGGCCCGATCGACACCGCGGCGTTCCTCGGGCTGCATGCGTACCTCCAGCAGAGCTACCCGCGGGTACACGCCACGCTCAAGCGCGAGTTGGTGAACGGGTTGAGCCTGCTCTACACGTGGGTCGGGACCGACTCCACCTTGCCCCCAGCGGTCATCATGGGGCACCTCGACGTGGTCCCGGTTCCGGCGCCCAACCTCGCCGAGTGGACGCACGCACCGTTCTCGGGAGACATCGCGGAGGGGTTCATCTGGGGCCGCGGGGCGCTCGACGACAAGTCGACGGTGCTCGCGTCGCTCGAAGCCGTTGAGGCCCTCATCGGGACCGGGTTCCAACCCTCTCGCACCGTGTACCTCACGTTCGGGCACGACGAGGAAGTCGGCGGGCGGTACGGGGCGCGGCTCATCGTGCAGGAACTCGTGGGCCGCGGCGTGCAGCCCGCGATGGTGCTCGACGAGGGAGGCTTCATGGGTGCAGGTCTCCTCCCGGGGCTCTCCCAGCGCGCGGCCATCGTCGGCGTGGCGGAGAAAGGGTATGTGAGTCTTCGGCTCACGGCGGCCGCTGATGGTGGGCACTCGTCGATGCCGACCGAGCGCACGGCGGTCGGCGCCTTGAGCCGCGCGGTGGCGCGCCTGGAGGCAACGCCGTTCCCATATTCGCTCGACGGTCCGACGCTGTCGATGATCGAGGCGATGGCGCCCTACATGCCGTTCGGCCAGCGCCTGATGGTGGCCAACCTCTGGCTCACCCGTCCGATCGTCATGCAGGGCCTCCGGGCCAACCCGTTAGGCGCGGCGATCATGCACACCACGACCGCCCCCACCATGCTCACGGCGGGGATCAAGGACAATGTGCTGCCGCCCGAGGCGCAGGCCGTGGTGAACTTCCGCATCCGGCCAGGGGAGACGGTGCAGTCGGTGCGCGAGCGCGTGACGCAGGTGGTGAATGATCCGGGGGTCACGGTGGCGCTGCTCGACAGCGTGGGCGTCGATCCTTCGCCGGTGTCGGGCACGTCGACGCCGGCGTGGGCCCTGCTCGGTCGCACGATCCGGGCGATGGCGCCCGGAGAACAGCCGCCGGTGATTCCGTACCTCGTGATGGGGGGCACCGACGCCAAGTTCTGGGGGCCGCACAGCGACAAGGTCTATCGCTTCCTGCCCATCCCGTTAGGCGATGGCGATCGGGGGCGCGTCCACGGCGTCAACGAACGCGTCGCGATCGCCGACCTCGCCACCTCGGTCGACTTCTTCGCTCGCCTCCTGCGCGGCCTCGACACGCTGCAGGAGCCGACGACGTGACGGCGGCGGTGTCCCGCGGCGTGCTCGCGCTGCTGTTCGCGGTTCCGTCGGCGTCGAGCGCGCAGGACGCCGACATCATCCTGCGCAACGGACGCATCTGGACGGGCGACACGTTGCGTCCCTACGCTTCGGCGATCGCCATTCGGGGCGAGCGTCTCCTGGCCGTCGGGAGTGCCACCGACGTGGCGCGGCATGGTGGCAATCGCACCCGCATCATCGAGTTGGGGGGGCGATTCGTCACGCCGGGCTTCATCGACGATCACACCCACTTCAGCCAGGCGGGGGCGCTGCTGATCGGCGCAAACCTCCTCGACGTGAGCACGGCGGCGCCCCTGGCCCAGCGCGTGAAGGCTGCCGTCGCGCGCATGAGTCCCGGGGCGTGGCTCACCGGTGGCGACTGGGGTGCTTACGAGGACGCGCCGGCGAACAGCACGGGAGGCGCGGCCGCGCCACGGCCCGCGCGCTTCACGCCGGACCGCTCCATCATCGACTCGGTGAGTGGCTCCACGCCGATGCTGCTCAATCGGTGGGATCGGAGCGCATGGCTCGCGAACGGACTCGCCCTCGAGCGAGCGCGACTCACGTGCAATACACCGGTTGCGGGTCTCGAATGCGTGAGCGGACGTGCCACCGGACGCGTGGCCGACGAAGCGCTCACTCGCGTGCGGGCCGCCATCGCACCCAAGACCTTCGACCAGCGGCTGCGCGAGGCGCGGGCGGCGCAGTTGCACCTGGCAGCGTTAGGCGTGACCTCGATTCACGACATCACGCCCCCGTTCCAGCTCCCCGTGTATACAGAGCTCAAACGTCGCGGCGAGCTGACGGTGCGCGTTTTCGCGCGCCCGACCCTCGACAAGTGGAACGAGCTGGCATACGCGGGCGTCGCCCCTGGTTTCGGCGACGACTGGATCCGCATCCGCGCGCTCAAGGGCTTCGTGGACGGCATTCAGGGAAACTCGACCGCGCGGTTCTACGAGCCTCAGTTGCATTCCGGCAAACGCGGCGAATGGCGCGACAGC
>JACMLI010000048.1 GCA_014379705.1 Gemmatimonadaceae bacterium | reverse complement strand
TTCGCCCGTTGTATGACGGGAAGCGTCGCCTCATCTCCAGCCGGACGGCGAACCTCACGCAACCGCTGCCGGGACGTTCGCCGTGCCAATATCGCGACGCCTGTTGGCTGGGCTGTCCCTACGGCGCCTATTTCAGCACGCAGAGTTCCACGCTGCCGGCGGCGATGGCCACCGGGCGCCTCACGCTTCGACCCTTCGCGATCGCGTCCGAAGTCCTGTACGACAAGGACCGCCGGCGCGCCACCGGGGTTCGCGTGGTGGATGCCGTCACGAATGCCGTGACCGACTACCAGGCGCGCGTGGTCTTCTGCTGCGCGTCGACGCTCAACTCCACCTGGCTCCTCCTTCGCTCGGCGACCGACGTCTGGCCGGGAGGGCTGGGGAGTAGCTCCGGCGAGTTAGGGCACAACCTGATGGATCACCACTTCCGTGTCGGTGCCCAGGGGCGACTCGACGGACTCGAGGACCGGTACCTCTTCGGTCGCCGGCCGAATCCGTCGTACATCCCGCGCTACCGCAACCTCATGGGCGACAAGCGCACGTACCTGCGCGGTTTCGGGTACGAGGGCGGCGCAAGCCGCGACGGCTGGTACCGCGCGGTGGCCGAACTCGGCGTGGGAGGGCGCTTCAAGGACGAGGCGGCGATGCCGGGTGGATGGAGCATCGGGGGCACGGCGTTCGGGGAGATGCTCCCCAACCACGAGAACCGCGTGACGCTCGACGCGGAAAGGAAGGACAGGTGGGGGCTCCCCGTCCTCAAGATCGACTGCGCCACCGGAGAAAACGAGCGCCTGATGCGAGTCGACATGGCGAACGACCTGGCCGAGATGCTGGAGGCGACGGGGGTGAAGGATGTGCACACCTTCGACGACACGTATTTCCCCGGCATGGGGATCCACGAGATGGGGACGGCGCGGATGGGGCGCGATCCCCGGTCGTCGGTGCTGAACGGGCAGAACCAGGTCTGGGATGCGCCTAACGTCTTCGTGACCGATGGCTCGTGCATGGCCTCCACGGCGTGCCAGAACCCGTCGCTGACCTACATGGCCCTCACCGCGCGCGCCGCGGAGTTCGCGGTGGATGAGCTGAATCGGCGGAACCTGTGATCGTATCCGTCGTTGAACCCTGACGACGCCGGGTCCCGGTTCTCGGCTCCCTTCGCTCACCGGACCGGGATGGCCGTCTCCTCTCGGGTCGCTCCCGGAACCCGTGCCGTCATCGTTAGGTGAGCGGGTGCATGAACCGTGGCCGATCCGGGAACCTGCACCTGGAGGGCGCGGGCGATTGCGACGGGTGCCCGGGGCCCGTACATTCGCGCCGCCCTTACCGGTCACCGCGTGCCCCTCCGCTCGATCGCTGGTCGCCTGATCGTCGCCGTCCTCTCGCTGGTCCCGGTGCAACGAGCGGCCGGGCAGGCGCTGCTGGCAGCCCCCACGCGTGCCGGGGCCGCCTGGGTCGACCACACGCTGCGCGGCATGCCCCTCGAGCGGAAGGTGGCGCAACTCGTCGTTGCGGAATTGAGCGGCACCTTCACGAATGCCACCGATCCGCGCATGCTCGCGTGGTTCGCGCTCGCCCGCGATCATGGGCTGGGCGGCTTCGTCTTCTACGGGGGCACGCCCCGCGATGTCGCGGGCCTGCTGAATCGACTCCAGCGCGTCGCGAAGGTTCCGATCCTCATGACCGCGGATTTCGAGGGCGGGCCGGGCCAGCAGGTCACTGGTGCCACCGAGTTTCCAGGCAACATGGGGTTTGCCGCCGCGCGCTCCGATAGCCTCGTGTATCGTGCCACGTCGCTGGCGGCGCGCGAGGGGCGCGCGATGGGCATTCACCTGACGTATTCGCCGGCGGTGGACATCGCGTGGCGCCCCGAGAATCCCGCGGAGGGTGTGCGGTCCTTCGGCGGCGACCTCGAGCTCACGAGCCGGCTCGTGCGCGCCTACGTGAAGGGCTACCACGACAACGGCATGCTCTCGGGTGCCAAGCACTTTCCCGGCCGCGGGGACGTGGAACGCATGCCGGGTCGACCGGAGTGGACGTGGAACGCCAAGTCCGACGTTGCCGTGCGCTCGCAGGACTTTGCCAACTTCCGCAGCGCCATCGCCGCGGGGGTCGACTACGTGATGACCGAGCACGTTGCCGTGCCTTCGGTCACGGGAGGCTCCGACTTTCCGGCCAGCGTCGAACGCAAGCTCGCGCACGACTGGCTGCGCGACAGCCTTGGCTTCCGGGGCATCCTCACCACCGACGACCTGTGGTACGACCACGTCGTCGCACGATTCGGCGCCGAGGACATTGCGATCCGCGCGTTCGAGGCAGGGCATGACATCATCCTCAAGCCCAGGGATCCGGTGGCGACGATCGCCGCGATGGTGGCTGCGGTGCGGTCAGGGCGCATTCCCGAGGCGCGCGTCAACGACGCCGTGCGCCGACTGCTCACGCTCAAGGCGCGGCTCAACCTGCACCTGAACCGATTCGTGGACGAGTCGAAGGTCGCCGAGCGCGTGGGCACTCCCGAGGGGTGGCGCATCGCGCAGGAAGTCGCCGATCGATCCCTCACGATGTTGCGCAACGATGGCGTGCTCCCGCTGCGATCCGCGCCGACGCGTCTCGTGAACATCAGCGTGCAGAAGCTCGACGTCGATCCCTCGCCGCCCGTCCTGGCCAACCGGCTCGCCACGGCGTTCCCGGGAGCGCTCAGCTTCACGTTCACGCCGCGCATGGACCCGGCGGCGTACGAGGACGCGTGGCGTGCCGCGAGTGAAGCAGACCTCGTCGTCATTTCGCTCTTTGTCGCGCGCGATCGACTCGGTGACGCCACGCCGATCCGTGAGCGCGACCAGACGTTTATCCAACGCGTGATCGCCGCGAAGCCGCGCGCGGTGGTCGCGATGAGCTACGGCAATGCGCATCACATCCGTCGCATGCCTGACGTGCCGGCCTACCTGATCGGGTACGGTGAGCGAGGGTGGTTCGGCAACCAGGAGATCTACTTCTCGTCGTTCATCCGCGCCCTCAAGGGCGAACTGGATCCTGCGGGCAAGCTGCCGGTGAAGGTGAGCGACGCCTATCCCATTGGCAGTGGAGTGTCGTTCCGATGACGGAGCGGGAGATCGTACTCGTGGCGAGCGGGGACTCCCGCTTGTCCGCGAACCGCGTCTGCTGGGCCGCGCAGGCGGCACTCGAGGACACGGTGCAGCGCACCTTCTTCGGCCTTGGACGCCAGGTGGTGCGCGGCCATCCCGTCGACGCGCGCACCGGGCATGGCTTCATCGACGGCCAGGCGCGCGGCATCGAGATCTTCCGGGCGATCGATCCCGACGCCCCGCTGATCGTCGCCGAGGCTGTGTGGCAATACACGAGTCATGTGCTGCCGGGGCTCACGCGACACCGCGGCCCCATCCTCACGCTCGCCAACTGGAGCGGCCAGTGGCCCGGGCTCGTCGGACTGCTGAACCTCAACGGATCGCTCACCAAGGCGGGCATTCCCTACGGCACTGTCTGGAGCGAGGACTTCACCGACGAGTTTGCGCGCTCGGCGATCGTCGAATGGCTCTCCACGGGACGCGTCAAGCATGACGTCTCGCACGTGCGGCCGTTCACCGCAGGCTCATTCACCCACGCCTTCGACGAGGACCGCGAGGTCGGCGCCGAGGCCGGGACACGCCTGCGTCACGAGCAGGCGCTCCTGGGCGTGTTCGATGAAGGGTGCATGGGGATGTACAACGCGATCATCCCCGATCACCTGCTGCACGCGACCGGACTGTTCAAGGAGCGACTCAGCCAGAGTGCGCTCTACGCGGCGATGCTCGGGGTGCCCGACGCGGTGGCGCGCCGTCACTACGATTGGCTGCTCGAACGCGGCATGCGCTTTGCCCTCGGGACGGACGAGCGTACGCACCTCACGGAGCGGCAGGTGCTCGAGGGCCTGCGCATGTACGATGCCGCTGTGCGACTCGCCCACGACTTCGGCTGCGCGGCGATCGGGATTCAATACCAGCAGGGCCTCAAGGACACGTGCGTCGCGTCCGACCTCGCCGAGGGATTGCTCAACAACCCCGATCGCCCCCCAGTGCGCGATGACGGCGGCAACGAGCTGTTTGCCGGACGCGCCGTGACGCACTTCAACGAAGTGGATGAGTGCGCCGGGGTGGATGGCCTGATCACGGACATCACCTGGCGCTCGATGGGCATGGATCCGTCGAACACCCTCCACGACGTGCGCTGGGGTGCCCCGGTGCGGGAGCATGGCGTCGACGAGTTCGTGTGGGTCTTCGAGATCTCGGGGGCGGCGCCCGCGTCGCACTTCATTGGGGGCTACGGCGGGGCGAGTGGCGAGCGGCAGCCACCGATGTACTTCCCGAAGGGAGGATCGACGCTCAAGGGTGTGAGCCGCCCCGGCGAAATTGTCTGGTCCAGGCTTTACGTCAGCGGCGACCGGCTGCACATGGACATCGGGCGCGGTGGCGTGGTGCGCCTGACGGGAGAGGAGACGGAGCGACGATGGCAGGCGACGACGCCGCAATGGCCGATCATGCACGCGGTGCTCTACGGCGTCACGCGCGACCAGTTGATGGCCCGGCACCAAGCGAACCACATCCAGGTCGTGTACGCGGCGAGTTCGGAGCTCGCCCTCCGCGCGCTGGTCCGCAAGGCGGCCATGGCGGAAGCCATGGGGATCGAGGTGCACCTCTGCGGCGACGTCCACGACACGCTCGAGGCACACCAGGCATCGGCGTACCATCGGTGACGTGACGGTGTCACCACTGCTCGCTGCGCGCGGTATCGGCATCGGATTCCCCGGCGTGCGTGCCGTGGACGGCGTGGACTTCGAGCTTCGCGCCGGTGAGGTGCACGCGATCGTTGGAGAGAACGGCGCGGGCAAGTCGACGCTGGCAAAGTTGCTCACGGGAGCCCTCACCGGGGATACGGGCGAGATTGTCGTCGGGGGCGTCGTGCGCCGCCTTGGCTCGCCGCGGGACGCGCTCGAGGCGGGGATCGCTCTCATCCCGCAGGAACTCCAACTGGTGGCGTCGCTGAGCGTGGCGGAGAACATCGCGCTTGGCCGCGAAGGTCAGGGCGCCGGAGGGTTGGTGGATCGGGGGACGATGCGCACGCTTGCCCAGGAGGCTCTCGCCGCGATCGGGGCGAAACACGTGCCGGTGACCGCACTCGTGGCGGAGCTCGACCCAGGGGACCGGCAACTCGTGGCCATTGCCAGGGCCCTGTCGCTCCGCGCCCGCTGCCTCGTGATGGACGAGCCCACCGCGGCGTTAGGCGCGGGGGAGGGGGCACCTCTCGAGCAGGCCATTCGTCAGCTGGTGCAAGGCGGGACGGGCGTCGCCTACGTCTCGCACAAGCTCGACGAAGTCCTCCGCCTCGCCGACCGGGTGACGGTGATGCGCGATGGCCGTCGCGTGACCACGGTGGCGGCGCGGGACGTCGATGCGGCACAACTCGTGCGCCTCATGGTCGGCCGTGACCTTCCCCCTCCCGCACGCACGTCGGTTCCCACGGGGGCGCGCGAGGTGCTGCGCATCGAGGGCCTCACGGTCGCGTCGCGTGACGGTCGCCGACGAGGCCTGTCCGACGTGTCGCTCGGGGTCCGCGCCGGCGAGGTGGTGGGGCTCGCCGGGCTGGTTGGAGCCGGGCGCACGGATTTGCTGCTGTCGCTCGTTGGAGCGCATGGCGGCGAGGTCCAGGGTCGTGTGTGGCTCGATGGCCACGAGTATCGCCCGACCACACCGGCCGACGCGCGCGACCGCGGCCTCGTCCTGCTCCCCGAGGAGCGAAAGGCCGACGGGATCCTGCCGAGTCAGAGCCTGGATCGCAACCTGACGATCTCCGCGCTCGAGCGCGTGAGCCGATGGGGGTGGATCGACGAAGGTTCGCATCGTCGCGAAGCGCTGGCGCTGCGGGAGCGCTCGGGCGTCCGGGCGGCGTCGGGGGAAGTGTCGATGGCGACGCTCAGCGGCGGCAATCAGCAGAAGGCGCTGCTCTCCCGCTGCCTGTTCACGTCGCCCAGGGTCTTGCTGCTCGACGAGCCGACGCGTGGCATCGACCTCGCCGCGCGCGCCGACGTCTACGCCGAACTGCACCAGCTCTCGGCCGAGGGGTTTGGCGTGTTGCTCGCGTCGTCGGACATGAGCGAGGTGCTCACGCAGTGCCACCGCATCCTCGTGTTCCACGAGGGACGCATCGTCGCGGAGTTCGCGCAGGGCGAGGTCACGGAAGAACAGGTCCTCGCGGCGGCGGCTGGGGGTCGTGCGCTGGAGCCTCCGCACGGGGGGGCAGATGGCAGATGGCAGGTGGCAGGAAATGATTCAGCACTTGATTCCGGAGGGAGGGCGGCTGGCGGCGGCGATCCGCCGACATTGACCACCATTGCACTGGGACGCATTGCACGGTATCGCGGCGCCCTCGGGCTCGTTGCCGTGCTGATTCTCGCCGTGATCACATCGCCGACGCGCGGTGGGCGGCCAGTCTTCCTCGAGCTTGGGAACCTGACGGACATCCTTCGGCAGGTCTCCGAGAAGGGCATTCTCGCCGTCGGCATGACGGCGGTGGTGATCGCCGGGGGGATCGACCTCTCCGTTGGGTCCACGCTTGCCTTCACCGCGACCCTGGCCGCATGGCTCCTGATGAGTGGCGACTTGGGGCTCGGTGCGACTGCACTGCTGACCGTGCTCGCCGGAGCCCTGTGGGGCGCGCTCAATGGCGTCGTGGTTGCTCGATGGCGACTGCCCGCGTTCATCGCGACGCTCGCCACCATGAGTGCAGCTCGCGGTGCCGCGCGGTATCTCAGTGGCGGCACCGCCATCCCGCTCGGATTCGGCGAGGGTGGAGCGCCGGAGTCCGTGCGCGCCCTCGCGGCGCCGCTCGTGCCTTACGTGCCGGTGCCGGCGCTGGTCTTCATCGGCGCGGCGGTGTTCATGCACCTCTTCCTCGCGCGCATGCGGGGCGGGCGCTACCTCTACGCGATTGGCGACAATCCGTCCGCGGCGCACCTCGCAGGGGTGCGCGTGGCGTGGCACACGGCGCGCGTCTACGTGATCTCGGGCGCGCTCGCCGGGCTCGCAGGCCTGGTGCACGTCGCGCAACTCGAGCAGGGGAATCCCAACGACGGCGTGTCATACGAACTCGACGCGATCGCGGCCGTCGTGATCGGCGGGACGACGCTTGCCGGCGGGTCGGGGAGCATCGCGGGAACGATGGTCGGTGTCCTGACCATCGGCGTGATCAACAACAGCATGGGACTCAACAACGTCGATGCGAATCTCCAACTCATCCTCAAGGGTGCGATCATCCTGCTGGCCGTCTGGCTCCAGCGCCGCCGTGCGACGTAGCCGCTGGCAAGTCCTCGCCTGCGCCGTTCTCCTCGCCGCGTGCGGGAAGGAGCAGGGCGGTCGTACGGTCATCGGCTTTTCGCAGGCCAACCTCGGGGAGCCGTGGCGGGTGGCCATGAATGCCGAGGTCGCCGAGGCCGCGAAGGCCCATCCGGAGCTGGAGTTCGTGTATGCGGACGCGCAGCAGGACAATGCGCGCCAGGTGGCGGACGTGGAGAACTTCCTGCGGCAGAAGGTCGACCTCCTGATCATCTCACCTAACGAGGCGACGCCCCTGACGCCCGTGGTGAAACGGGCGTTCGAGGCGGGCATCCCGGTGATCGTGCTCGATCGCGAGATCGAGGGAGACAGCTACACCACGTTCATCGGCGCCGACAACCGCGCCATCGGCAGGGCCGCAGGCGAATACGTGGCCCAGGTGCTCGGTGGGAAGGGGAACATCGTGGAGATCAAGGGACTTCCGGGGTCGACGCCGGCGCGCGACCGGAGCGAAGGGTTTCGTGCGGCGATCGCGGCGTTCCCTGGCATCACGATCATTCATGACCCGGTGGCCAATTGGCTGCGCGAGGAGGCCATGTCGCAGATGGAGTCGGCGCTCTCCGCGCACCCGAAGATCGACCTCGTCTACGCGCATAACGACCCGATGGCGATGGGGGCATACCTCGCGGCGCGGGCCAAGGGCCGCGACTCCACCATGAGGTTCGTCGGCATCGATGGACTGCCGGGGCTCGATGGCGGGCGCGTGGCGGTACAGGAGGGCAGGCTTGCCGCCACCTTCGTCTATCCGACCGGTGGCAAGGAAGCGGTTGACATGGCGGTCAAGATCCTGCGTCATGAGACGGTGCCGCATCGCATCACCCTTGGCACCGAGCGCATCACGAAAGGATCCTGACATGACGATTGTGGCCGGTGTCGACTTCGGCACCGAGAGTGTGCGCGTTGCCATCGTCGATCACGCCGCCGGCGTGATCGGGAGCGGGACCGCGGGCTATGAAGTGCATCGGCGGGCGGGGGATCCCGACTTTGCCACGCAGTCGCACCGCGCGCACCTCGAGGGTCTCGAGCGTGCGATGCATTCAGCGCTCGCGGACGCGAAGGTCGACGGGTCCGTCGTCGCGGCGCTGGCGATCGATACAACCGGGTCCACCGTTGTCGTGGTGGGGGCAGGGCTCCAGCCACTCGACGATTACTACCTCTGGTGCGACCATCGCGCGAAGGACGAGGCGGCCCGCATCACCGACGTCGCGCGCGAGGAAGGGCTGCCCGCGATCGACCTGTGCGGCGGTACGTATTCGTCGGAGTGGGGCTTTGCAAAGCTGCTCCATTGGCTGCGCCAGCATCCGGATCGACGCGGTGAAGTGGTCGCGGCCATGGAGCATTGCGACCTCATGGCCGCGGTCCTCTGTGGCATTCGGGAGCCACGTGACCTACCACGCAGCGCGTGTGCGATGGGCCACAAGTGGCTGTGGAGCGCCGCGCATGGTGGCATGCCCTCCGACGACTTCCTCGGCAAGGTCGACCCGCTGTTAGGCAGTGCCAACTCGTGGCTCGCTGGGCAATACGGCACGTCGTACGAGCTGGCTGGCACGCTCACCGAAGAATGGGCGCAGCGCCTCCGACTTCGCGCAGGCATTCCAATCCCCATCGGCGCGCTCGATGCCCATTGGGACGCGGTCGGCGCAGGGATAGCGGAAGGGGACGTGGTCAGCGTGATCGGCAGCTCGACGTGCATCATGGCCCTCGCGCGCAGTACGACGCGCGTGCCCGGGGTCTGCGGTGTGGTTCCAGGTTCGATTCATCCCGACGCCGTGGGCATCGAGGCCGGCCTGTCGGCGACCGGGCAACTGTTCGACGCCATCGCCACCCGCGCCGGGACCGATGTGTCCACGCTCGCCCGGGACCTGTCGCACCATCGGGCGGGGTCCACCGGGTTGCTCCGGCTGCCCTGGGACAACGGGGACCGGACGGTGCTCGTGAACCCGCGCCTGGGAGGCGTGACGTTGGGCTGGAATCTCGCGCACACGGCCGCGGACGAACTTTTTGCCGCGATCGAGGGGACCGCATTCCACACCCGCATCATTCTGGATCGCATGCGAGAGCACGGCGTTCCCACGCAGCGCCTCATCCACGCCGGCGGCATTCCCCAGCGGAGCGAGGTACTCAACCAGGTCTATGCCAACGTCATGGGAATGCCGGTGCTCGTGCCTGAGCGCCCGGCGACGAGCCTTGGCGCGGCGATATTCGCCTTCGTCGCGGCGGGAGCGTACGACAGCGTTGGGGCGGCGCAGCGCGCGCTCTGTCCCGCGTTCCGCACGGTGCTGCCTGACGAGAGTTCGCGTGGCGTGTATGAGCGCCTGTTCCCGCACTTTCGCGACCTGTACCACGGGTTGGGGAACCCAGGGGCGCCGGCCGTGGCCCTCGGCCACGTCCTTCCGACCCTGATGGCCGTGGCGCGCGAGGCGTCTCCCGCCTGATGAAGCGGGGACTCACGATCACGCCAGCGCAGGCACGCACGCTGTTCCTCCGGAAGCAGCGTCTTTCCGAAGTCCCCGCGCCACCGACCGCCGCGTCCGTGCTCGACGTCGTCCGGTCGTTGCGCTGCGTGCAGTTGGACCCGATCAGTGTGGTGGCGCGCAGCCACCGGCTGGTGCTCTACAGTCGCCTCGGACAGCACGACCCGGCCCTCCTGGACCAGGTCGCGTTCGCCGAGCGTCACCTCTTCGAGTACTGGGCACATTGCGCGTCGCTGGTCCTCACCGAGGACTATCCGATCCACCGCGTGCGCATGCGCGAGACGCGCGCGCTCACGATGCGGGGAGTGAGGATGGGGCGGCTCAGGGAATGGGTCGCGGCGAATGCGCGGCTCAAGCGGCACATCCTGTCCAGCCTGCGACGTCGCGGGCCGCTGCTGTCGCGCGAGCTCGAGGAGGCCGGCCAGGACCCCGACTGGTGGATCTCCATCGGCTGGGCCGGGGGCCGCAACGTCAGTCGCATGCTGGACTACCTCTGGATTGCCGGCGACATCATGGTCGCCGGGCGCCAGGGGGGCCAGAAGGTCTGGGACCTCACCGAGCGCGTGCTCCCGACCTGGACGCCTCCCGACCGCCCCGGGGAGAAGGAGGTGACGCGACGGGCCATCGGGCACTCACTGCGTGCCCTCGGCGTGGGCACCGAGGCGCACATCAAGTATCACTTCGTGCGCGGGCGGTACCCGCATTTCCGCGACGTGTTGGCGCGACTCCTGCGCCGTCGTGAGGTCCATTCGGTGCGGGTCGAGGGATGGCCGGGCACGTGGTTCATCCATGACTCCGACGTCCCGCGCCTCGACGAACCGCCGACGCCCCGCACGACGCTGCTCTCGCCCTTCGACAACCTCATCGCCGATCGGGCCCGCACGTCGCGCATGTTCGACTTCGACTTCCGCATCGAGATCTACGTGCCCGAAGGGAAGCGCAAGTTCGGCTACTACGTGCTTCCCATCCTGCACAACGGGGCCATCATCGGACGCGCCGACTTGCAGTACGCGCGGGACGAAGGCGTGCTCCACGTGCATGCCCTGCATGCCGAGCGAGGCGCCGATCCGTTCGCGGCGCCCCACGTGGTGGGCGCGCTCCGCGACCTTGCGAAGTTCCTGGGCGGATCAAGCGTGGCGCTACCCCGCAAGGCGCGGCCAAAGGAATGGAAGCGCGGACTCGCCTCGCTGCTCGACGACGCGCCCGCCCCGCGCTGACTAGAAGAGCTGGTTGTACACGCGGAGCGTCAGCCCGCTGATCGTCGAGCGCGAGACGTTCCCGGATCCGGAGATCGTCCGCCCGACCGTGAAGCTCACTTCCATGGGCGCTCGGGCGCGCCCGCGGAAGTATTGGGCGAGGTTCGAGTAGGTCAGAGAAAAGACCGCTCGCTGCTCCGACTGCTCGGTCCCCAGGGCGAGGTTGGACGCCGCGGGAACACCGACGTTGTCGTCCGTGGCGAAGGCGTACGAGTCCGCTGACTTCTTGAGGTAGCGCCACGTGCCGCCGATCGCAAAGCCCTCCGAGACCACGTACCGCGGGGACACCTCGAGCGACATCACGTCGCCCAGGTCACGAGTGACGAGCACCCGCGAGGCCGCTCCCGGGAAGGGATCGTGCGCCTCCGACGGGACGCGTCGCGTGATCTCGTCGGCCTGCTGCATCGTGTACCGGGCGATGGCCGAGGCCCAGAAGCGGCGTCCGAAGAGGACGTCGAGGAACGCGCGCCCCTCGATGTCGGTCTGCCCATCGCCGGTTCCGACGTCGGCGAAGTGGTCCACGGAGTCGCGGAGCCCGGTACCCAAACGATACGCAGCGCCCAGCGAGAGGCGCGTCCTGATGCCGCCGGGAGTGCCGCGCTGCGCGGCGGTGAACCCGAAGGCGTCGAACACGAGGAACTTGGCGCCCAGCTCGATGTCTCCGGGCCGGCTCAACTCCACTGACACCATGGAATCGGATCGCACGCCGAAGGCACTGTCGATCACGACCGCCTGGAAGTCGCTGTACGCCAGGGCTCGCGCTCCGATCGGCGCGCCGGCGATCCACTCCGCCGCGCCCTCGGGGGCACCAAGAAAGCCCGCAAAGCTCAGCGACATGCTGGCGAGGCGTGCTTCCACCGACTTGTGCACGGAACCGGTGTGCGTTGGTGCGTATGGACTGCCGGGCTTCGTCCCCGACACGCCGTACACGTTCTCGATACCGGTCGCCGCCCCCGTCGCAGCGGCCACTAGCGCCTGCGCAGCGGCTCGGTCGGCGTTCACGGGCGCGCAGTTGGCGGCCGTGCTACCCTGGCACGACTGCAGAAGAGCTTGCAGTGCCTGCGAGGCCGCTGCCAGCTGCAAAACCACCAGCTGGTTGTTCGTCCGCACCGCCGTCGCTGCGGCGCCGCCCAGGTACGACGTGTTCACACCAACCGTGGAGTTCGTGGCGCCGGGATTTGGGTTGAGCGAGATCTCCGTGCGCGTTTTCACCATCGGGATCACGAGGCCGAGCATCAGTCGCCTGACGAGTCCGTACTCGATCGTGATTGGCGTCGTCGCAACCGTGCGATCGAAGCGCGCGCTCAGGGCGCCCAGCGTCAGGGGGAGGGGGCCGGTCCCTCCGAGGATCGATCGCAGTCCGGCATTCACCGGCGCCAACGTCGGAAACTGGCGCGGGCCGAGCGTGTCGAGGTTGAAGTCCTCGGCGAGTGACTCCACCTCGCCCTTCCCGTTGCGGCCCAGGCCATCGGCATAGCGCTGGTGCGACCGCTCCCATGTGGGGCTCACGGTCACCCGAATCATGCCCTTGGGAATCACCGTGGCGTCGGTGCTCGGTCCGAGGACCCGCTGGCCATGGGCTGGATGCGTCATGCCCGCCGACACGGCGAGCGTCGCAAGAGTCAGGACCAATGGACGCGAGACGACGCGACGAAAGGGGTTCGGGACGTGCGTTCCGCGCAATGGCCTCGCTCGGCGTGAGAATCGGAGGGGAAACTTACTCGTGCGTTCAACCCTGTTGTGCTGGGGGCGTTCCGGGCTCGGCGGGGCCTCCCGGCCTCGCGGCGGCGCCTCACCGGCACGCTAAGTTTGAGTGGCGGCGCCGGCCCACGGTGCCGCGCTGTCGCACCCTGCAAGCCCCCGCCTTGAACCCGATCCCGGTCCCCACGACTCCCTGGCAGATCACCGGCAATCACTGGATTGCCCTGCCGTGCATACACCCCATCGATGGCGCGATTCACGCGGTCGGGGTTGTTCACCGGGCGGCGCGCGCGGCCGTGGAGTTTGCCGGCGGCGAGGACTTTGCTGGCGGGAAGGAAGCCCCGCTCGCGCGTCCATACCTCGCGATCGATGGCGTGGCCGTGGATTGGTCGGAGCAGTCGTTGGCGTGGGAGAGGGCATTCGGCTGGCTGCCCACCTTCACGGCGACGATCGGCGCCGTCGTGGTGCGCGCGACCATTTTCGCTCCCTACGGCCGTGACGCCGACACCGCGGGTGCGGTGTACGCGCTCGCGTTCGAGAACCGCGCCGGGGCCGCCATCCGTCTCACCGTGGGTCTCGATGGAACGCTGGGCCATCGGCAGCTCCGCGTCCGCGCGCCGCGACCATTCATCGATGCGCATTCGGTTCGGCGGGGCACGACGGAGGCCGTGGTCCTGTCGGGTGAGGCCGTGCCGGGACTCGTCGCGCTGGCGATCGGTTCCGATGGCGCGGCGACCATTAGCACGTCCGAATCGGCGTCATACGGCATTCGCCGTGAGGTGCGCCTGCCGCCTAACGGCAATGCGGACACGGCCTTCTTCCTCGCGGTCGGTCCGGAAGGGGACGGCGCCGAGGCGACCGTGGCCGTCATGCGGCGTCGTGGGTGGCGCTACCTCCTCTCGGCGACGCGCGATGCCCTGCGCTCGCTCGAGCAGACCACGGGGAACGAGACGCTCGACGTCCTGATCAACCGGAACCTCCTTTTCGCGTACTTCTACGGAGTGGGCCGTGCCCTCGACGACGCGCACTTCTACCTGATGCGCACGCGGGTGCCGTGGCACTCTCGCGGCGTCACGGTGCGCGAATGGGAGGCGCTGATGTGGACGCTGCCCGCGGTGCAGCTGGCCGACGCGCCGCTGGCCCGCGAACTCCTGCTTCGCGCGTGCGAACTCCATGGCTACTCGCCGGGGCAGGGGGTGCGGTACCTCGACGGCACGCTCTTCGAGCCTGGATTTTCTCTCGAAGGCGCCTCGGCCTATGCGATCGCCATCGAGCGCTACATTCGTGAGACCGGGGACGACCAGGTGGTCGAGGAGCCGGTGATCGCCGACACGCTCTACGGGTCGTTCGAGGACGTGCGCGTGCGGCGCCACGAGGAGTTTCCGCTGTATTCCACGGAGATCTCGCCCTCGGGGAAGCCGACGCCCTTCGCGTACACGCTGCACGGGAATGCCGTGGCTGCGATGGCCCTCGACGTGTTCCGGCGTACGCTCGACGAGGAAACGTCCAAGAACGTCGATGACCCCGAGGCCGTGCGCGCAGCCTTCCAGCGTCACTTCACGAGGGAGCGCGACGGGAAGGAGATCCTGATGTCGGCCGTGAACCTGACCGGTGAAGCCGTCGCCGACGACGAGCCATCGGCGTCGGTCGTGTGGCTCCCGATGTACGACGCGGCGGACCGCTCGGACTCGGCGTATCGGCGCACGGTGCGCTCGCTAGAGATCGAACCTCGCGTGCTCGTACAGCAGATCGCGCACCTGCTCGGGCCGGAGGCGAATGAGACCATGAAGTGGCTGCGACGCGCCCCGTTGCATGGCGGTCTCGCGGCCGAAGTGGTGGACGCGGACGGCAAGGCGCTGGAGAACGGCGGCGACGCGTCGCTCGCCGGCCTTCTCGCGTACATGCTCTGGCTGGCCGTCCACGTCCTGGGCGTGAATCCGTGACTGCCGGGCACGCGTCGGCGCTCTTTGCCTCCACCTTCGGGGACGCCCCCCGGGTCGTGGCCTCAGCGCCCGGACGCGTGAACCTCATTGGGGAGCACACCGACTACAACGGCGGCGAGGTGCTCCCCATCGCGATCGATCGGCGGACCTGGGTGGCCATGGGTCCGTCCGACGGCACCGTCTCGCGTGCCATCTCATCGACGCAGGAGGTGGCCGGCACGTTCGACGTGCGACATGCAAACCCGTCCGGGGCGTGGTGGGACTACGTGCACGGGAGCCTGCGCGAGCTCGCCTCGTTAGGCGCCGAGCCGGTCCCGCTGGACATTGCCGTCGTGAGCGACGTGCCGCCCGGGGCGGGGCTCAGTTCGTCGGCGGCCCTGGAGGTCGCGACGCTGCTCGGAGGCCTCGTGTGCGTCGGCGCGAGCCTCATGAAGGGATGGGAGGGGCTGGCCGCGGGGGCCCACCGTGCCGAAACGGGCTTCGTCGGCGTGTCCTGCGGGATGATGGACCAGACCGCGAGTGCCTACGCGACCGACGGCCACGCGTTGCGGCTCTGGTGTGACACGGGTCGGCGCGAGCACGTCCCATTCGCGCGCACCGTCCTCGTGATCGACACCGTGAGCCCTCGAGCGCTGCGTCGCTCGGCCTTCAACGAACGGCAGGCCTCGTGCGCGCGGGCCCTGGCCGCGATCCAGGTGGTCGACCCGTCCGTGCGGCACCTTGCCCAGTCCACGCCGGAGCAACTCGCCGCCGCGGTGATCGACACGACCGACCGTCGGCGTGCCCGGCACGTGATCGCCGAATCCGCCCGCGTGGAGGCCTTCACCGCCGCCCTCGCCGCGGGCCTGCCGTTAGGCACGCTCCTCCGCGCGTCCCATGACTCCCTGCGCACCGACTACGAGTGCTCGACGCCCGAACTCGATTGGGTGGTGGACTTCGCCGAGGCCGCGGAAGGGGTGGAAGGGGCGCGGCTCACCGGCGCCGGCTGGGGCGGATGCGCGATCGCCGTGGGAAGCGAGGAAGGCTTGCAGGCGCTCGCTGACGCCATAGCCCCCGCCTACGAGGCCCGATGGGGTCGCGCACCCCGCACCTGGCTCACGCGCGCCGAGGACGGCGCCGACATCGACGAAGTTGAAGGCCTCGACCCCCTCGACGACTGACCATGGGAGTGGGGTCAGACTCCACTTCCTCCGCGACGATATTCGCTCAGTCGAGTCTGACCCCATTTCCGCCCGCGAGGCTCCCAATGGCCGAGTGAGCATCGCTATACTACGCGTCACGCGGGAATAGCTCAGTTGGTAGAGCACAACCTTGCCAAGGTTGGGGTCGCGGGTTCGAGTCCCGTTTCCCGCTCTGTTGGCGTTGCACGCGAGGGTGGCGAAATGGTAGACGCGGGGGACTTAAAATCCCCTCCGGGCAACCGGGTGCGGGTTCGATTCCCGCCCTTCGCATTTGGGTCGGGTGGCCGAGTGGTCGGGGAGTCGGGTTGTGGTATTGTGGCGGCCGGGACCGGGCGGGGCAGTCCGCTAGCGCGCCCACCCCCCGGCCCACTACCCCACACCCCGACTCCTCACCGATACGGGTCGGCCGCGTCGCGCAGGCCGTCGCC
>JACMLI010000384.1 GCA_014379705.1 Gemmatimonadaceae bacterium | reverse complement strand
TTCGTGCTGGCCAGGAACGGACCAACCCCGGGGGAAACCCCGGGGTTTTGTCGTTAGGTACCCAGCCCGCGCGCCCGCGTCAGGCTCTACTGGTACTGGATGTACACGGGACGGGGCGTCAGGGCGAGCAGATCGGCCGGCTTCATCAGTGGGTGCCCCTTCTTCGTGTCGTTCTTGTAGAAGAGCTTGAAGCCCGTGAACTGCACCGGCTCCGCGTAGACGTAGGCGTCGTACGTGCCCCTCTTCAGGTGCGGCGGCCCCCAGCCATCCATGTGCATGACCACCTGCACGCGCGGATCCAGCTCGATCTTCCTGTAGTTGGTGACCATGGGACGGGTGAAGCGGTGCACGACGAAGACCTTCGGCGGAATCTTGTTCTCCGTCACGATCCTGGAGAGAAACTCCGTCACCCAGTTGATGTCGCGCGCGTCGATCGATCCGATCCGCTTCCCCGGCGCGTGCCCACCCTTCATCATGAACTCCGGATCCACCCCGAGGTGTACGTTAGGCTTCGCGAGCCACGGTGCCAGGTGAGGAAGTTCGTCGCGGATCGTGCTCTTGCCCACCTGGATGTCGAGAAAGAGCAGGGCATTGCGGCGGGCCGCCCACTCCTGCACGCGGGAGATCAGTGTGTCCGCCATGCGCGCACGCCACTTTCCATCACGTCCCGCACTCCCCTGGGCGACGGTGACGATGAGATGCAGGGCGGGAATCGCCGGCGTGGTGCTGTCGGCCTTGTTCCAGGCCGCGACCTCCTTGTCGAGCCGCGCCAGCATCTGGTCCGGCGGCAATTCGCCAAGGATCCCCATCCGCTTTGACAGCGGATTGCCGTAGTAGGCAATGATCCGCTTTGCGGGGAGAATGGATCCCGGCAACGGCTCCGGGCCTTTCACCGGCCATTCCACCACGGGCTTGGGTGGACGCTTGATCGCGGTGTCGCGAGCGGGCTTGGCAGCCGGCTTCGCCTTGCGTGCGGTGTCGCTCTGGCTCGCCTGGAGAAGCAGCGCGTCGTTCATCCTGTCGGCGCCTGACGAGGGCGCGCGCGCGGCCGCTGGGGCCGCCTCTGCGGCCGCCCGATGTTGCGGGACGAGGATGATCCCGGCGATGAGTGCGAGCGTTGAACCGAAGCGCAACGCGCGGACGTTGGTGCGAAAGAAAATCTGCATCATGACGTGGTGAGAGTGGTCTCGGCGGAGCCTAGCGGGTATTGCGCCGGGGACGCAAGCGCGAACTGATACCCCGAGGGGAGGCTGTGCGTCTTTGAGGCGTGAAACTCCTCGTCCTCAACTGCCACGAAGCGTGGGTCCATCAGCTCGGCATACTCGACGCTGAACTCGACATTGTCGTCGGACTGTCTGGTCGCTACACCCGCGAGTGGGACAGCCGTATGCGCCCGCTCCCGCGAGGTGCGCGGGTGATCACGATGGACGAGGCCCTCGCGTCGCGCACGCCATACGACGGCGTCGTCAATCACAACATCACGGACCTGCTCGACACGAAGGCCATCGACGCGCCAAAGCTCCTCGTGCTGCACGAAACACTCGAAGGGCGAATGGCCCAGCAGGATGCCGATTTCGATGCGCGTGAGATGCGGGCAATGCTCAATTCGTATCTGGCGACCGTCGGCGGGCACGCCATCGCGATCTCGCGAATGAAGGCGCGCTCATGGGGAGTGACGCACGTGGTCGTCCACAACTATGCGGATCCCTCCGCCTATCCGCACTCGACGCTCGAGCGCGCGTCCGGAGTGCGCGTTGCGAATCACATCACGTCCAAGCGCGTCTTCCTCGCCTGGGATTTTCATCGCGAGGCGCTCGACGGACTCCCGGTCACACTGGTTGGGCACAATCCTGACATGCCGGGCGTCGAGCCGGCGCGTGACTGGGATCATCTCAAGGCGACGTTGGCCGAGCATCGATTCTTCGTTCATACGGCCGACCCGCGCTTCGAGGATGGGTTCAACATGGCGATGATGGAGGCGATGGCAGCCGGACTTCCCGTGCTGGTCAATCGCCATCCCACGTCCATCATCGAGCACGGGGCGACCGGCTTCATCGCCGACACGCCGGCGCAGATGCGGCAACACGCAGAGACGCTCCTGGCCGACGCCCCGCTCGCGCGCGAGATGGGAGCCGCGGCCCGCGCCTGGGTAGAGCGCCATCACGCCCCCGAGCGGTTTCGCGTCGAGTTCACGCGTTCGCTGGCCGAGGCGCAGAAGAAATGGGCGCGTCGACGGCGTGTGTCGATGGCTCGTTAGGCGGTCGCCGCCTGCTCCGCATCGAGGACGGCGCGCACCTTCTGCGTCAGCGTGATGCCGACGTAGGGCTTCTGCAGGAACGCGATGCCGGAGTCGAGCTCGCCGTTGTGCGCGATCGCGTTCTCGGTGTACCCCGACGTGAAGAGGACGCGAAGCCCGGGACGGAGGGCGACGAGACGTCGTGCCAGCTCACGCCCTCCCACGAGCGGCATGACCAGATCGGTGATGAGAAGCGCGATGTCGTCCGACACCCCGGCGACGACCTCCATCGCCGAGGCGCCATTGTCCGCTTCGAGCACGACGTATCCGGCGTCGCGAAGCGCGCGTACCGCGATCGATCGTACCGAAGGATCATCCTCCACGACCAGAACGCGTTCTCGTCCGCCGGGTGACACGAGGTTTGCCA
>JACMLI010000383.1 GCA_014379705.1 Gemmatimonadaceae bacterium | reverse complement strand
GGGCGTACCGCCCCACGTGCGGGCGGCGTCGGCGGCGCGCGCGATGCGAGCCTCGAGCTCCGCGTCGGTGTGCTCCTCGACCTCGAAGACGACGTCATCGGTGGCCGGGTTGATCGATCGCTGCTTTGCCATGCCTGAAGTGTACTCCCGGCGTCAGCGATCGCCGTCGAGCATGCCGCCGAGGGCGCCCAGCACGCCGCCTTCCTCGCGACGCCGCCCGCCGGCCTTCGGCGAGGCAGCAATGATGCGATCGGCGAGCCGCGAGAACGGGAGGGTCTGCAGGATGACGCGTCCCGGCCCGGTCAGCTGCACCAGGAACAACCCTTCGCCTCCGAACAGCGCGGTCTTGACGCCCGGCACCATCTGGATGTCGTAGTCCACCGTCGGCTGCATTGCCACGAGGCACCCCGTGTCGACCTTGAGTTTCTCACCGGGTGCGAGGGTCATCTCGTGCAGCGTGCCCGACGCGTGGAGAAAGACGAGCCCGTCGCCAAGGAGACGCTGGAGGATGAAGCCCTCTCCGCCGAAGAAGCCGGCCCCGAACTTACGCGAGAAGGCGAGCGTGACGTCGACGCCGCGCGCGCCGCAGAGGAACGAGTCCTTTTGCGCGATGAGGTCGCCTCCCCACGTCTTGAGGTCGATCGGCTGGATCTTGCCCGGATAGGGCGAGGCGAAGGCCACGTCGCGGCGCACCGTCGTCTCGTTCATGAAGAAGGTGACGAAGAACGAGTCACCAGAGAGGACGCGCTTACCCGCCGACTTGAGCTTGTCCCACAACCCCGAGCTGCGCCCCGTCAGGTCGAGCGTCGTCGCCATCGTGACACCGTCCTGCATATACATCATCGCGCCAGCCTCGGCGACGACGGCCTCCCCCGGGTCCAGCGTCACGATCACGCCCTGGAGGTCATCGCCGATCAGCTTGTACTCGATTTCGTCAGCACGCATGGCAGGAGAAGTGGGGGGTGGTGAAGCTCGCCGGCAGGCTGCAAATAATGCGACGAGCGGCGGCGTGGTAAAGCCCGGCGCGCGTGCCGGGAACCTTCTCGCTCCGATCGCCATTATGCCCGCCATCTCGCACCGGACTCCTCATGACTGACCCCGGAGTGGTGGTCCCGGAACCGGCCGCCGTGACAGGGCGCGCGTCCACGCGGCATCACTGGATCGTGCGACTCACGCACTGGGTGAACGCCGCCGCCATCGTGATCATGGCGGGGTCGGGCCTCCGGATCTTCAACGCGTACCCGCGCTTTGCCAGGAAGGGCGAGACCTTCTGCTGCTACCCGTTCGAAGGTACGCCGATTCCGGACGCGTTCACCTTTGGGGCGTGGCTTGGCGGGGCGCGGAACTGGCACTTCGCGATGATGTGGGTGCTGTTCCTCAACGGCTTGCTCTACATCGGCTTCATCTACCTGCACGGCGAGTGGCGCGACCTGGCGCCGCGCCGCGGTGACATCCGCGACGCGTGGGAGATGATCAAGTTCTACGCGTTCGTGCGGCCCGATCATCCCCGCCAGGGCAAGCACAACGCGTTACAGAAGGGGACCTACTTCCTCCTGCCCTGGCTCGCGCTCGCGGCTATCCTGTCGGGTATTGCCATCTGGAAGCCCGTGCAACTTTCCTGGCTGACGGCGCTCTTTGGCGGGTACGTGTGGGCGCGCTTCGTCCACTTCGTCGTGATGGCGCTCATCCTCCTGCTCTCCGTCGTGCACGTGGTGATGGTGTTCGCCGTCGATCCGTTCTCGCTCCGATCGATGATCACCGGTGGCTACAACGAAGCGCGCTCACCGCAGGCGAGGAATGCGCGGCCCTTCTTCTGGCGTCCCGCGCCGGCGCCGGGTCGTGATGAGGTGTCCCCATGAAGCGCCGGGTGTTTCTTGGTGGCCTGGCCGCGTCGGCGGGGAGCGTGCTGGCGGCGTGCAACTCGCGTGGCCCGCAGGGCGCGAAGGACCTGCTGCGGGCGATCGAACGCGGCAACGAAGGGTTGGAGCGGGCACTGTTTTCTCCCGGAAGTCACGACGCGGTGGCGGCGGACGCGTCGCTCACGGGCAGTGCCTTTCCGCGCTACTGGGTATCGCGTACGATGCCCACCTGGGATCCGGCCGTTCGCGGTATCTGGCGGCTCGAGGTAGGCGGAGCGGTGCGAAAGCCTGTCTCCCTTTCGCTTGACGACCTCGTCGCCATGCGCGGGACCACGCAGCGCCACAACCACTACTGTGTGGAGGGGTGGACCGCTCGCGCCGAGTTCACGGGAGTGCGCGTGTCTGAACTCGCTCGCCTGGTGCAGCCCACGGCCGACGCGGGGTACGTGGACTTCCGGTCGTTCGACAGCGAATACCACGAGTCGTGGGACCTCGACTCGGCGATGCATCCCCAGACCGTGGTCGCCTATGCCACGGACGGTCGCTACCTCAACGCGGCCGAAGGGGCGCCCGCGCGCGTGCACTCCCCGGTCAAGCTCGGCTACAAGAACACGAAGTACCTGACGCAGGTGCTCTTCCTGCCGACGCGGACTGGCGGGTACTGGAGCGACCAGGGCTACGAGTGGTATGGCGGCGTGTAGCGTCGTACGCGTAGCTTCCGGGCATGCCTCGCTCCTGTCCGGGAATCGTTAGGCTCGCGACGCTCACCCTCCTCGGCTGCACGGGGGCGCGCGAGCAGCCATCTCAGGACGTCGTGGGCGCTCCATGCGGAAACATCGAGCCATGTTTCAATCTTGGTCAAGAAGCCCAAAAAGTATGTAGGATTGCAAAAAACTATGAACAATCGTAAGGGTGTGGACCTTCAGTGCTGCAATATCTGACTGTACTTCT
>JACMLI010000382.1 GCA_014379705.1 Gemmatimonadaceae bacterium | reverse complement strand
ATCAAGCAACAAAGAGCTTTCAACACGGAGTTCCAGGAGTTCAAGGAGTTGCCCCCCCGGCTCAACCGGCTACCAGCCGTCGTACGTTTTCGCACGCGAACTCGCGCTGCCACTCGGCGCTGGTCCCCGGGGCCGTCATGACCACGTGGATGGCCAGACCTTCGACGAAGAGCGCGATGGCCTTCCCGACTCGGGCCGGGTCGGCCGACGGCGACAGCTCACCGGTCGCATGCAGGGCGGCAACGACCTGCGTGAACAAGTCATACCACCGCCCCATCCGCTGCTCCTGCGCACGTCGAAGCGCCGCTGAGCCCACGGCGCTCCCGAAGAAGGCGACGAGCAGGCGCCACAGCGTCCGACGCTCCTGGTCGAGGGGCAGTACCGCCTCGACCACCGCGTACACGCGTGCGATTCCTGGTGGTCCCTCTGCGGCGGCGCGTGCTCGGGCGAAACTCCGATCGAACGCGAGGTTCTTGGTGTGACGCAGCAGCGCCTGCTTGGACGGGAAGTAGTGGGTAATGACACCGGTGGTCACCCCGAGCGACGCCGCGATGTCGCGGAGGGTGATCTGCTCGAGGCCTCGCTCCGAGATCACCGCGGCGGCGCCCAGGGCGATGTCATCGCGTCGCGCGCGGTGGTTCCCTCGGGGGCGACTCACCGTCGCGGCCGTGCGGGGCCAAGCTTGCCGGTAAACATAACAGCGGCTATGATAACCCGCCGGGTCGTTCGCCGCGAGCCCGCCGCCCCCCCCCCATTCCCGCGAGGCATGAGCGCGCTCGAACTGGTGTTTGCGTCGGGCTACGAACAGGTCGTCTTCTGCCAGGACGCCGCCTGCGGCTACCGCGCCATCCTGGCGCTTCACTCCACGGCACTCGGCCCTGCCACCGGAGGCACTCGGCTCTGGCCGTATGCGTCCACCGCCGATGCGCTTGCCGACGCGTTGCGGCTCTCGCGTGGAATGACCTACAAGAATGCAGCAGCCGGTCTCGCCCTGGGCGGAGGCAAGGCGGTGATCCTCGCGCCGCCCGTGCCGTTCGACCGCGAAGCGCTCTTTCTCGCGCACGGCCGCGCGGTGGAACAGCTGGGAGGGCGCTTCATCACGGCCGAGGACGTGGGGACGACCCCCGCCGACTTCGAGGTCGCAGCGCGCGTGACCTCATGGGTTGCCGGCATCGACGGCAAGGGCGGCGATCCCTCACCGTGGACCGCCCGCGGGGTCTTTGCTGGCATCCTTGCCTGTGCCCAACACCATTGGGGAACGACTGACCTGACGGGCCGTGTCGCGTCCATCCAGGGGTGCGGCAACGTTGGCGCGGCCCTGGCGAACCACCTGGCCGGTCGTGGAGTCCGCCTCGTCGTATGTGATCCCGACGCGGAGCGCACGCGTTCTCTCGCGCAGCGGCTCGGAGCAACGGTCGTGGCGCCCGCGGAGATTTATGACGTGGCAGCTGACATCTTCGTCCCGTGCGCGCTCGGTGCGGTCCTGAACGATGCGACCATCGCGCGGCTGCAGGTGACAATCGTCGCTGGTGCCGCCAACAATCAGCTGGAGGCCGATCGCCACGCCGACGTGCTCGCAGCGAAGGGCATTCTCTACGCGCCCGACTTCGTCATCAACGCTGGCGGGGTCATCTCGGGGAGCGTCGCCCTGCTGGGTGAGACACACGATGCCATGGTGCGCCGCGTGGATGGTATCGCTGACACGCTCCATGAGGTCTTCGCGCATGCAAGGCGCGACGGGATCTCCACCCAGCGCGCCGCGGAATGGCGCGCGGAACAGGCGCTCGCGCGCCCACGGACCCGCTGAACATGAGCCGACACGACCGCACCTGGACGACGCAACCCGCCGCCGCTACGCTCCTCGGCAACGTGCTCGACGAGGCGCTCCAGCGCGCGCCGGCGGCCCGCGCGCTCGCACAGCGATTGCTCGATGACATCGGCGTCAGGCTCATCGACATCCTCGATCACGTGCGCCTGTCGAATCCGGCGATCCTTGCCGCCTTCGGCGAAGCGGGATGGGTTGAGGACGCGGCGGCACCCGGCGTGTTGCGGAATCCCACGGGACTCTTTCCTGCGGTGCTGAGCGACGACGGTGTCACGCGCATCGGCTTCAAGGTGGAGTACGTGCATGAATTCGTGGCGGCCCAGGGGCTGTCGGCTCCCGTCGATGGGGCAATGCACGCCCCCTTTCGCCGCGTGCGATTTGCAGAAGGAGACGGCGTCGTGTTCGAGGCGATCGAACGCCGCGGCTCGACGCGCTTCGAGCCCGACGACCCATCCCCCGCGATACTACGCGCTGCCCGGCTGCACCTGCAGTCGTTCCGCACGCGCCGGCGCGTGTTTGACGACGTTGCACGAGGATACGACGCGACGGACGCGCTGGTGGCGCGCGCCGTCAGCGACCTTGGGAAGGACTGGGCGTGCTGGCTCTTTCTGCGCGCCGAGCGTGAATACTGGGAATCGCGCAACCATGCGGGGCGCGTCCAGAAGGCTCGTCAGGACGTCCACGGCATCGGCTGGGCCAACCAGGATCACCACACCTACGACAGCTCGCGAGAGTGGTTCGATCGCTGCGTCCACGTCCTCGAGGCACTGGGCTTCGAGTGCCGTGAACTCTTCTATGCGGGACATGCGGCTGGGTGGGGCTCCCAGATACTCGAACAACCAGCGCTGGGCAGCGTGATCTTCGCCGACATCGACCTCGCGCCCGACGAACTCGACATCGATTTTGCACACCTACCCCTTCCGCCACTGGCGTTCCTGCGCCGCGCTGGGCTCTGGTGCGCACTGCATGGCGAGTCGATGCTCGAATCGGGAATCAACCACCTGGAGT
>JACMLI010000381.1 GCA_014379705.1 Gemmatimonadaceae bacterium | reverse complement strand
GGCTCGTAGTTCGGCTCGGCCGAGCGACTGATGATGCGCAGCGCATCGATCGTATCGCCCTCGAACGCGCGCCCGCTCTGCCCCATCATCCCGTACAGGTCGCGCAGCCCGCTTGTCTGACTCAGCGCGCGGCGGATGGTGACCTTGTCGGCGTACGCCGGCATCTCCGGGATGTATTTCCGGATCGGGTCGTCGATCGACAGCTTCCCCTCCTTCTGCAGCATGAGCATCGCCATCGCGGTGAACTGCTTGGAGATCGACCCGACGTCGAGCACCGATCGCGACGAGAGTGCGACACCGTGTTCGAGGCTCGCCATGCCGTAGCCGCGCGCATACTGGATCTTGCCATCCTGGTAAACGCCCAGTGAGCAGCCGGGAGAATCGGTGCGGTCGAAGGCCCGGAAGACGCTGTCGGCAGCCAGCGCGCGGGTGTCGCGCGCGCCGACGATGTGCTGAGCGCGGGCGGTGCTCGACACGGCGACGAGCGCGGCAACGAGGAGTGCGGGGCAGCGGCGCATGGGTACTCGGAGAAAAAGGGCGAGGCGAACGAGGGCGATCCGGAGATTGTGGCATCGGGTCCGCGGAGACGCCAGCGTGGTCGGATTGCTCTTCAGCGGGTTGGGGCTGACAGGGAAAAGCGAGAGATACGGCCCAACAACGCGCCGGTGCCCGGTGACGCCCCCGCGGGACATGAGCCACGACGCGGCCGCCAACACCACCACCCAGAGTGTCGCCGTGATCCCTGGCGGGAGACGTCACGTGCGCTGAGAGTAGAGGGAGGGACCCGTCAGGCGACGGGCGAACTCAGCGCGTCGGACGACGCTGCTGGAACATCCAATCCACGAATTCCTTCGACGCGTACGTCGGGTCCCAGGAGTTGTGGTCGGTCCCGAGATACTCCGTGTACCGCGCCTTGCTGCCGGCCGCTGTGAACGCCGCCGCCGGCGCCCGCGATCCGCTTACGGGGACGACGCGATCCATCTCCCCATGGAAGATCCAGATCGGCACGTCGCGCAATTGCCGCGCAAGGGTGGCGAATTGGGCAGCGCTGTCGCCAGGAATGACGGGGAGGTTCGAGAACCGGGGACTGGCGGTGATCCACCCGCAGATCGGTGCTACCGCCGCGAACACGGTGGGATTGCGGAATGCGATGTACCACGTCCCCCGCCCTCCCATGGAGAGGCCGGTGAGGTACACGCGATCGGCATCGACGCGGTACTCCGACATGGTCTGCCGAAGCGCGAGCATCGCGGCATCGGCTGGGGCACCGGCCCACGCCGAATCCGTCGGCACTTGCGGGAAGACCACGATGGCCGGGAAGCGGCCCGGCTCACGCCTGATGGCCGGCGCCAGTCCAACTGTTGTCTGCAGGATGCCGTCCGACCCGCGCTCGCCGGCGCCATGGAGGAAGAGGATGACGGGCCAGTCGGTGCGCGACGCGTATTCCGCCGGCACGTACACCTGGTAGCGATACGCCTGGCCACCGACGTTGGCGATCCGGTTGAGGAAGCCCGTCTCAACGCGCTGGGCCATCGCCACCGGCCCCGTTGCGGCAACAAGCACCAACGCGGTGAACATTCTGTTGCGCATTCGCCAGCCTCCGAATTGAGGGAACGGCTCGTGTGGTTCCGGGAGTCTTGAGCGCGGTCGCGATCACCGGCCTGGAGCTGCCGTTGCCGACGTGCCCAACGCCGGTGTCGCGCCCTTGCGAGGGACGCGTTGTGCCGGGGGCCCGACGTGGCCCTCGAGTTGCCGCCGCAAGTCCTCGAGGGTGGCTCTGGCCTCAGTCGACAGGTCGAAGGCGTTGAACGGGTCGTTCGCCAGCGCGAACAGCCCCTCACCTCCCCTCGCATCCACGATGTATTGGTGCGTGGACGACAGCACGGAGTACATGGGCCCCCACGCCGTCGGCCATCCATCGTTTTTGGCACTCGCCCACCGGTGCTTGTCGCTCATGGCGGCGCGCGAGGGTTCGGCCTGCGTGATCGAGTCCGGCAGGCTCGCCAGGCGGTGCAGTGGCGTGCCCGCAAAGGGATGCCTGGCGTCTGGGAGCGCCAGCTCGGCGAGCGTTGCGGGAATGTCGCGGATGCTTGCCACGTGTTGCACGCGCACTTCTCCCGTCGGGTTTCGTGGATCGACGATGAGCAGTGGGACCTGGAGTACCGGGCGATAGAGGCTTCGGTTGTGCCCGAGCATGCTCGCCCCCCGCTCGCCGAACTCTTCCCCGTGGTCCGAGGTCACGACGACGATCGTGCGCTCCAGAAGGCCGCGCTGGCGCAAGGCCGCGATGAGTTGTCCGGTCGCGTAGTCGTCGTAGGCGATGCCGCCATCGTACATGTCGCGCAGCTGGTGAACGAGCGACGAATCCGCGCGCCGCAGCGTCTCATCCGCCCAGTATCGCGTGCCGCGTGGCGCGAACAACGTGTCGAACGGGGCCGGGGCCGCGTACGGCTCGTGGGCATCGAAGTAGTTGAGGACGGCGAAGAACGGCCGTTCCCCGCGCCGGTCGAGCCACCCGAGGAACGCCTCGTTCACGTGGGACGCTCGTCGCCTCAGCAGGGTGTGATGGATACCGAGGGTGTTTGCTGCGAGCAGGAGCGTGCGACGCAGGAGGATCCAGGTATGTCCGATGACGCGCGGCTTGATCGGTGGCCGCGCGTCGTAGGTGGCAAAGCCACGGTCGATGCCGTAGTCCGGGGATCCGTAAAAGAGGTTCGCGGTCATGCTCGCCGTCGCATACCCATTCCGTCCGAAATGCTCGGCGACTGTCGGGGGCTCATCGTCGAGCGGGAGGCGCGCACCGACGCTCAGCTGGTTGGGATACAGCCCGGTGAACAGGCTGGCGTGGGAGGGGAGCGACCACGGGGAGGTCGCAAACGCTCGGTCGAACACCAACCCGTGCCGCGCCAGGCTGTCGAGCACGGGGGTGGTGCGCCGACCGTAGCCGTACAGCGACATGTTCTGGGCCCGCGCGGTGTCCCAGATGAGGACCAGCACGTTAGGCACGCCTGCCGGGGGCGTCACCGAGGGCAGCGCCGCCTGTTCGCGCGCACTGCGACGCCATGGCACGACCACGGCGGTGGCCACGGCGACGAAGGCCAGCACGGCACTGGTCACGCGCGACACACGACCAACCGCTGACGGCCAGCGATGCAGCGTCCGGTGGAAGGCGAAGCCGACGCCCGCTGCGAGCATCAGGTTCGCGTATCCCGCGATGCCGAGCGACATGGCGGCGCTGAGCCCATAGGTGCCCAACGCGGCGGCGAGAGATGGGAGCCATTGACGCAGGCCCCAGCGATCGGGTGTGGGGGCGGTTATGGCGAGCCAGAGCGCGGTGACCACACCGATGAAAAAGACGGCGGCGACCGGGGTCATCCAGAACACTTCGCCCGCGACGTACTGTCCGGTCGGCAGGTGGTCCACGCGGTGCCGGTAGACGCCGACAGCCGCCTCGGCGAACCCTGAAATCAGGGCGATCGCCGTCGTGGCCCAAAGCACAACGGAGAGCCGGGGAAGACCAGTCCCGGACACATTCTGAGAAGGCACGGCAGGTGAGTCAGTGGGAGCAGGCGGCAAGAACATACGATGGACGATGCGGCTCCGTCATTGGACACGCGTGCCCCGTGGAGACAGCGTCCCTGCGGGGTCGAGGATGGACCGCACTGGCCCGCAGCGCCAGTCCAGTCCTCATGGCGTTCTCAACTCGGGACAGACGGACACTACCCGTCGTCATCGTCGCTTGTCGACTGCGATGCCAGGAACGCCGCGGGATCACTCGCGAAGCGCCACGCATCGGAACTTCGGAGTGCGGCCGCATACTCGTTGATGTTCGGTTCGACGATGCGTCCATCGCGCCGGACCAGTACCGCGCTCGCGCCCCGGACAAAGGCGAGCAGTGCCGCCCCGAACCTCGAGTCGAGACGCCGGAGATCCACGCGCACCATCGCCCGCGTCACGCGACCGCCCGTGGACCACACCTCAACGCGATTGCCTTCCTCGGGGCCCCAGGTCTCGAACTCCTTGTTCGACGCCGTTGCCGGGGCAGCGACGGACGCCAGGCGCGTTCGGTAGTCTGACGGGAACGCGACCGCGGCCCACGAGTTGGCGTCCTGCAACGCCGCGGTGCCGGGATCAGCGGATGGTGCGATCACCGATCGCGGAACCAACTCGAAGTCGACCTGCCATAGTGCCATCGCTCTCCTTGCCTGTTGGGCTTGTGATCATTGCCATCCGGCGACCTGGGCGGCCCCGCTCACGCCAACGTCCGGCAACCGCCGAAGAATACAAGGTTGGCGCTCCGGGCATGCAGGTGCTCAACGAGCCCGGGTACGTGAATCGCGAGCTGGGCAACATGCTCCATCAGCTCGTGATAGGAATGGTCATTCGGCAACAGGTAGACGTCGCCATGGTGCTCGAGCCCATGGCCGGTCAGGTAGATGACGGCGGCCTCTGCCTCGGTGGACTGTTTGGCAAGCGACTCGAGGGCCTCCCGCAGCTCAGTCGTGGTGGGATCGACCGCCGTGTCGACCACAAACCCCGCGTTGGCCAGCGCGGAGGCAACCCGCAGCAGGTCGCGCGCGGCACCCGGCAAGGAGTTGACACCGGCAGGTTGATAGTCGGCATACACGAAGACCAGCGCCACGCGCCTTGCCTGCGCGGGCACTGGCTTCAGTGACCATGGTGTCGCCGCGGAAACGGCGGGACTCTCCGGCACCTGAAAGCCATCACTCTTCGCCGAAGTGAGGCTCACGATGTCGGAGTGAAGCTCGGCCAGCGTGAGCGACGGTCGCTGAAGCAACTCGATGAGCGCCGACGCGAAGGGGTTGCCGCCTCCCTCACCCTCATCGAGCGTCGGGCTCCCTGACTGTGACGCGTAGAACACGAGTGGTGCTGACGACATGGACGCCACCGTCGGCCCGCTTACCTCGGAAGCCTGATCACGAAATCCTCTGGGGGCTCCTCCCCACGCAGGTGCTTCACGAAGTAGTCCCACGTCTGCTGGATCACGTAGGGCTCGCCGGCGTAGCCATGGTTGCGGTTGGGAAAGACGAAGACGTCGAACTTCTTGTTCGCCTTGATCAGCGCGTCGATCACCGCGAGCGTCATGTCCGGGTGGACGTTGTCGTCGAGGGTACCGTAGGTGAGCAGGAGCTTTCCCTTGAGGTTCGCCGCGAGGTTCTGGTTGGCCTGGGAGTCGTAGTTGTTCACGCCATTCTTCACGTCCACCAGGCCGTGGTACTTCTCGCCCCACGGAAAGTGATAGCCGCGCTGGTCGTGGTTGCCCGCGCCCGACACGGCGACCTTGAAGAAGTCCGGATACCGAAGGATTGCATCGGTGCCCGAAAAGCCACCGCCGGAGTGGCCGTAGATACCGACGCGCCCGAGATCCATCTGCTTGTGTCGCACGGCGAGTTCCTGCATCGCCGAGATGTGGTCGGGGATGCCGTTGTCCGTCATGTTCCCGTAGTACGCGTCGTGGAACGCCTTGGCACGAAGCGGCGACCCGAACGCGTCGACGGTGAACACGATGAATCCCAGCTCGGCGAGCGCCTGTGGATTGCCGGCGGAGCTGGTGACGAAGCTGCGCGTGGCCACCGACCCGACCTGCGGGCCGGGATAGATGTAGTCGAGGACGGGATACGTCGCGCTCGAGTCGAAGTCGGTGGGGAAGTAGAGGTAGCCGTACACGTCGGTGACGCCGTCACGCCCCTTGGCGCGATACGCCATGGGCGGCTTCCACCCGGCGCCGATAAGCCGGGAGATGTCCCCGGTTTCGATCGTTTGTGCGACGCGCCCGTCCGGCGTGCGAATCACCGCCGTCGGCGCCGCGTCGCGCCGGGAGTAGAGGTCGACGAAGTAGCGGCCCGACGGTGAGGCCCACACCTGATGGTCGGCGTTCTCCGTGGAGAGCCGCGTCAGGCCCGTTCCATCGAGCCCGATCTTGTACAGGACGCGATAGTACGGGTCGAGTCCGCCCTCGCGCCCCACCGCCGTGAAGTGGATTGTGCCGAGGGTCTCGTCTACCGAGAGCAGGTCGAGCACGAGCCACGGACCACTGGTGACCTGGTTGATCACGCGTCCATTGGTGGCGTCAATGCGATAAAGGTGCCCCCAGCCATCGCGCTCCGACCACCAGAGAAGCTCACGGCCATTCTTGAGTGGCCGCCAGTTCGGCGTTCCCCCCATCTGGTTCAGTTCACGGTAAGTCTTGCCCGACTCGGTCAAGACGACGCGCGTCTTCCCGGTCACGGGATCCGCCTGGTAGAGATCGTACTTCTTGAAATCGCGACTCCGCGCCGCGACGAAGAGCGACGTGCCGTCTTTGCTCCACTGCACGTCGTCGAACGAGGAGTCTGCCGCCGTGAAGAAGCCGGGAATCGGTCCGATCTCCATCTTCGTACCGCGCTTCGAGTCGACGTCGAAGACGTACGCCTCCCACGTCGGGACGATCGAGTCGCCCGGGAGCGCATACCGATAGCTGTGGAGCTTTGGCCGCTTGCCCGGCACGGTCTCCCACAGGTGCAGCGACTCCACGCGGCGCTCGTCGTAGCGATGTGTCGCAATGCGCCTGGAGTCCGGCGACCAGCGGAGCACCGGCCACACCTTGCGGTTCGCGCGGCGATTCGTGATCTCCTGGCAGCAGCCCTCGGGAACGACGGCGTAACCCCAATACGCTTCACCATCCGTCGAGAGCTGGGTCTCCTGTCCCGTGGCGACGTCGCGAAGCCAGAGGTTCTCGTTGCGCGAGAAGGCGGCCCACTTGCCATCCGGCGAGGAAATCTCGTCCCTCGCGCGCGCCGTCAGCTTTTCCGGGCCCGTGCAGCGATACGCGACGATGTCGCAGGTGTAGCGCGCGGAATCCGCGACCTGGACCTGGATCGCTGCGCCATTGCGTACGAACTCGAACTCGGTGAATGGGAGGCGTTCTCCCGTGTACGCCGTGTCTGCCGCCGCAGAAAGCGCCGCCGCGAGTCGCGCATGGTCGAAGACCGCGCCACGCGTCCCGCGCACCGGGTCGACGACGATGAACTCCCCACCGAGTCCACGGGCGCCCCGGAACCAGAACCGATCTCCATCGAACCATCGCGGGTCGAGCTGGTTCCCCGTGATCAGCGCCTGCGCGTTCTGGGGCAGCAGTGCAACGGCGCGGTTGTAGCGGGCGGCGATCGACTGCGCGGCGACTGGTGCGGCCGTGGCGACGAAGGCGGCGAGGGTGAAAGCAGGAACGAGTGCGTAGCGCACGGACGACTCCAGAGGGGACGCGGGAAGAACGGGCGCAGCGCCTTTGCGGTCAAGTGCACGTCTCGCGTCGCACAGGTTCGTCGCTCCGGCGAAGGCCAGAGCCCCGTGGCGCACAGGTTCGTCGCTCCGGCGAAGGCCAGAGCCCCGTGGCGCACAGGTTCGTCGCTCCGGCGAAGGCCGGAGCCCCTGTGTCGCACGAGTTCGTCGCTCCGGCGAAGGCCGGAGCCCCGCGTCGGCGCAGCAGTGCCTGTAACCCCTCGTTC
>JACMLI010000380.1 GCA_014379705.1 Gemmatimonadaceae bacterium | reverse complement strand
GCGGCCCGCTGCGCGGCGCACACGTGCAGTTGCTGCCGCTCGATCCGGGGGGCCGCGGCGAGCGCCGCACGACGGACACCGACTCCGCCGGCCGGTACGTGATCGACGGCGTCGCCGCCGGGCGGTACCTCACGGGCTTCTTCCACCCCCGGCTCGACTCGTTAGGCCTGGACCCGCCATCGCAGCGGGTGGACGTCCGCGCCGTGAGCGAGCAGGAGCTCGACTTCGCCGTGCCCTCCCCGGCGACCGTGATCGCGTCGTGGTGCGGACGCGAGGCCGCGCGCGACGCCGGCGTCATCCTCGGGTATGTGCGCGACGTCGCGAGCACATCCCTCCTGGAGGGAGCGACCGTAGCCGCGCGATGGAGTGCGATCACGCTCGGCGCCGGCGGCGCCCGCGCCGGCGTGCAGGAGACGACCACGCGCACCAACGCAACCGGATGGTTCGGGCTCTGCGGCGTACCGCGCGGCGCCGTGCTGCTGATGCACGCCGTGAGCGACCCCGACTCGAGCGCGCTCCTCGAGCTCGACGTGCCCGAGCATGGGCTCCTGCTGCGGGACATCACGCTGCAGCGGCGAGCCACCGCACCGACCGTGACGCCGGTGGTGACCGGGTCGGTGCGCGATGCGTCGGGGCAGCCCCTCGCGGGGGCCCGGGTGCGCCTGTGGGGATCGAGCATCGAGACGCGAACCGACGGCGACGGCGAGTTTCGCTTCGGCACCAGGAACGCCGGCACGCAACTGGTGGATGCGCGCATGATCGGCTTCGTGCCGACACGGCGCGTGGTGGACGTGTCCCCGACCGCCGGGGCGCGCGTGGAGCTCACGCTCGCCGACTTTCCCCTGGAGATCGACACGGTGCGGGTGCTCGCCGCGCGGGCGCGGCGGCCGGGCAGCCTGGCGGGATTCGAGCATCGGCGTCGCCTGGGACACGGGACGTTCCTCGATCCGGACCAGGTGGAGATTCGGCGTCCGTTGGTCTTTACCGACCTGCTGCGCGGCATGCCGGGCGTCGACATCCGGACAGTGGACATGATGACGCGCGCCATCCAGATGCGCGGCGTCAACGGCACCGCGTGCACACCGGCGCTGGTCGTGGACGGCATGCGGCTGCCGCTCGTCGAGATGAACATCGACGACGTCATCCCGGCCGATCTCGTGAAGGCGCTGGAGGTGTATCCCCGCCGGATCCAGGCGCCCCCGGAATACCAAACCATGGATTGCGGGAGCGTGGTGGTGTGGACGGGGGTGCGCGGGTGGCTGGCCCGCCAGCTGAAGGATCGACCCCCGGCCAGGCCGCATCGTCCCTGATGCGGCGTGCCGTGCGGGGAATGTGGTTGGTCGGTGGCCTCGTCGCTCCGCTGGGGGCCGCGGCGCAGGGCGTGCGCACGAGCATCAGTGGCACGGTGTACGACAGCGTCGCGAAGCGTCACCTCGACTCCGCCGTCGTGCAGCTCGTGCGCGCCGAACGGCCGGGGGAGGGCCGGAGCGCCACGGCCGACGCGAACGGACGCTTCCGGTTCGACGACGTGCCGGAGGGCAACTGGATCCTGGGCTTCATCCACCCGGTGCTGGATTCGTTGGGCCTGCGCACGCCCCTCGTGCAGGTGCTGGTGCGCGATCCGCAGCCGATCAGGGCGGTGCTCGCCGTGCCCGCCGCGGCGACGATCGTGAGGAGCGTGTGTGGCTTCCCGGTCGATTCGGGAGGGCTGTGGTACGGCTACACGCGATCGGCCGTCACCGGCGATGTTGTGCCCGGGGCCACCGTGCAGGCGGCGTGGAGCCGCATTCGCGTCATGGGGACGTCACTGCAACGCGATACCCCGAACGTCACGGGGACCTCGGGCGAACAAGGCGCCTTCCATCAGTGCTGGATGCCCACCGATGACATCGTGCTGGCGAAGGCCTGGCACGAGGCGGATTCGAGTGGCGTCATGACCTTCACCATGCCCGCCGCGGGCCTGCTGCGTCGCGACATCTTCATCGGTCCCGTGGAGGTGGTTGACGCGCGGATCGCCACCGACTCCGGGGGCACCGACACGATCACGATCCAGCGGCGGACGGGCACGGGGCGACTCGTGGGCCGCGTCCTGCGCTCCGATGGAGAACCACTCCGCGGCGCGCGCCTGCGCTTCGTCGAGACGGGCCAGGAGGCGCTCTCCAACGACAAGGGCCAGTTCGTCCTCGACTCGCTCCCGTTAGGCTCGTATTCCGTCGACGCCCGGGCGATCGGCTTCGTGTCGGCCTTGCGGCCCATCGACATCGTGGCCGGAGCGCCCGCCAGCGCGCACTTCGTCCTCGACACACGGGAGGCCTTCCTCGACACCGTCAAGGTCATCGGGCGTGCCGTCGCCATGTCACAACAGCACCTCGAGTTCCTCCGACGCAAGCGACAGGGCCTCGGCAGGTTCTTCGACGAGGACGACATCGAGAAGCGGAATCCCTTCTACGTATCCGACCTGCTGCGCATGACCGCCGGCGTGCGGATCCTGACCGGCGGGCGCGTGCTCTTTCGCGCCTTCAGTGGGCTGGGACAGTACTGCACGCCGTCCCTCTACCTCGACGGCATGCAGGTGACCGGCATCGAGGAGATGGGCCTCGACGCCTTCCTGTCCGTGCACGATATTCGGGCGATGGAGGTCTACACGCGGGGAGCGCAGGTGCCGGCGCAATTCGCGAGGGACGTCGGCTGCGGCGCCCTGGTCGTGTGGACCGGCCCTCGGACACGCAACACGCTTCGGTAGGGGGGAGGGGTGAGACGACACGCCTTTGGACGGATGAGTCGGCTGCTTGCACTGGGCGTGTGCACGGTGGCGGCAGGCGCGGCCCGCGCGCAGGACGTGCGCACGTCGATCAGCGGGACGGTCTACGACAGCGTGAGCCGGCGCTACCTCGACTCGGCGGTGGTGCAATTGATGCGCGCCGACCGCCCCGGCACGGGCGTCACCGTGATCTCCGCCGGGGGCGGCAAGTTCCAGTTCGACAGCGTGGAGGCGGGCACGTGGATCCTCGGGTTCATCCATCCCGTGCTCGACTCGTTAGGGCTGCCGCTCCCGACGGTGCAGGTTCAGGTGCGGACCGCCGAGCCGATCCGCGCTATGCTCGCCGTCCCCTCCCCGGCATCGGTCGTGCGTCGATTCTGCGGCGTTTCGCCGGATTCCGGTGGCTTGTGGTACGGACAGACGCGCTCCGGCGTCACGGGATTGCCAGTGGCCGCAGCCACGGTTATCGCCCAGTGGAACCGCATCGTGGTCGTGAACCGGACGATCGAACGGCAGATCCCCGCGATCACCATCGAGTCGAACGAGGACGGCAGCTTCCACCACTGCTTCATGCCGAGGGAGGAGATCGTGCTCGTCCGCGCGTGGCGCGGCGCCGACTCCAGCGGCGTCCTCTCGTTCACCATGCCCGCGGCCGGCCTCCTGCGACGTGACATCTATGTGGGCCCAGTGCAGGTGGTTGACGCCCGGGTCGCCGTCGATTCGACCGCGGACAGCGTGACGGTGCCCATGCGCATCGGCGGCGGGAGCCTGCGCGGTCGCGTGCTCCGGAGTGGAGGGCGGCCGGTGGGCGGTGCGAGGGTGCGCTTCTCCGAGAGCGGTGCCGAGGCCATGGCCAACGGGGATGGCTACTTCCACCTCGATTCGCTCCCGTTGGGGTCGTTCACCATCGATGCCCGGGCGATCGGCTTCCTGCCGGTAACGCGCTCCGTGGACTTCGTCGAGGGCCAGGTGACGACCGCCGATTTCGTCCTCGAGTCGCGCCAGTCGTACCTCGACACGGTGCGCGTCGTCAGTCGCCGCCTCATGGATACGCCACAGCACCTGGAGTTTCTCGCCCGAAAGAAGCTCGGATTCGGCACGTTCCTCGACGAGGAGGACATCGAGAAGCGGAACCCGATGTTCGTGTCCGACGTGTTGCGCGTCGTCCCGGGTGTGACGGTGCTCCCGGGCGGCTTCGGTGGAAGCGTGCGCTTCCGGAACACCGGGGGATTCGCGCAGTACTGCGTTCCCGCCGTCTTCATCGATGGAATGCAGGTGTTCGACATCAGCAGCCTGGGGCTCGAAACGGTGGTCTCCCCCGAGATCGTTCGCGCGATCGAGGTGTACCCGCGCCCGTTGCAGGTGCCGGCCCAGTACCGGACGACGAACGGATGTGGCTCGCTCGTGATCTGGACCGGGCCGCGCTCGACCCGCGTACCTCCACCGTCATGAGGCGACCGGCGAACATGTGGCGGATCCTGGCTACCTCCGCTCTCCTCGTGGGCGCTACGTCCGCTGGCGCGCAAGACGTGCGCACCACAGTCTCGGGGACCGTCTACGACAGCGTGGGGCGCCGATACCTCGATTCCGCCCTCGTTCAGTTGGTGCGTGCCGACCGGCCCGGCGAAGGGCGCACGGTAAGCAGCGACGCGAATGGCCGGTTCCGCTTCGATGGCGTGGCCGAAGGCAACTGGATCCTCGGCTTCCTGCACCCGGCGCTCGATTCGCTGGGCATCCCCTCGCCCCTGGTGCAGGTGCGGGTGCGAGAGCCGCAACCCATTCGCGCAAACCTCACGGTGCCATCGCCAGCGACCCTGGTGAAGCGCGTGTGCGGCTTTCCCGTCGATTCGGGGGGCCTGTGGTATGGCTACACGCGATCGGCCGTGGATGGGCGCGTGCTTCCGGAGGTGACGGTGCAGGCGCAGTGGAGCCGCATTCGCGTCGTCCGGAACGCGGTCACCCGCGATATCCCTGAAGTGAAGGGGCCGTCGGACGAAGAGGGCTCCTTCCGGCATTGCTACATGCCGCTGGACGAGAGCGTGGTCGCGCGCGCCTGGCGCGACGCGGACTCGAGTGGCGTGGTCACGTTCACGATGCCGGCAGGGGGCCTGCTACGGCGGGACATCTATGTCGCCCCGGTGGAGATGGTGGATCGACGCGTGCCCGCGGACTCGGGGAGCGTAGACAGCGCGATCGTGGTGCCGCTGCGCACCGGAGACGGGCGCCTCGTGGGCCGGGTGACGCGTCCGGGGGGCCAGCCGCTCAAGGGAGCGAGACTCCGGTTTCTCGAGACGGGCCTCGAGGCCGTCACCAGCGACAACGGATACTTCGGGCTCGACTCGCTCCCGTTAGGCAGCCACACGGTTGACGCCCGCGCCCTCGGCTACATCTCGGCGCTGCGTCCCGTCGACATCATCGGGGGAAAGACCGCGATCGTGGACTTTGTCCTCGACAACCGGCAGGTATTTCTCGACACGGTGAAGGTCGTGGGCCGGCGCGTCGTCGACACACCGCAACACCAGGACTTCCTGCGCCGCCAGCGCATGGGCCTTGGCCGGTTCTGGGACGAGGACGCCCTCGAGAAGAGCCGTGCGTTGTACGTGAGTGACCTGTTCCGCATGACGCCCGGCGTCAACGTCCTGCCAGGAGGGCGCCTGCTCTTCCGCGCCTTGAGCGGTTTTCAGCAATACTGCATGCCAACGCTTTTTCTCGATGGCATGCGCATGGGAGGCCTCGAGGACCTGCCGCTCGATGCGCTCGTGAACGTGCAGGACATCCGCGCCATGGAGGCCTACACCCGCGGGTCCCAGGTCCCGGCGCAGTTCCAGACGATGACCGGATGCGGCTCGATCGTCATCTGGACCGGCGCAAGGACGCGACGCCAGTTCCAATAGTCCCCCGCCCGAGCGGTAGACGTGCCCTGTCTCCCGGCGCGCTGCGCTCGTAGAATGCGCCACACCTGATGCGTGGAGTGACGCGTGAACGTCGTGGTACTCGGTGGGGGACCCGCGGGCCTCTATTTCGCCCTGCTGCTCAAGAAGGCGCGGCCCGACATCCGGGTGGAGCTGTACGAGCGCAATGCGGCCGACGACACCTTCGGCTGGGGCGTCGTCTTCTCCGACCAGACGCTGGAGAACTTCCGCCAGGCCGACGAGGCGACTTATACGGCGATCACCGAGCGCTTCGCGCACTGGGACGACATCGACATCCACTTCAAGGGCCGCACGATCACGTCGAGCGGCCATGGCTTCAGCGGCATCGCCCGTCGCGTGCTGCTCCAGGTGCTGCAGGCGCGTGCCGCTGAGCTCGGAGTGGAGCTGCATTTCGGCGCGGAGATTCCCGACGAGAGCGCGATTCCCGGGCATCCGCTGGGGCCCGACCTCCTCGTCGCGGCCGACGGCGTGAACTCGATGGTCCGCCGGAAGTACGGCGGCGAATTCGGCGCCACGATCGACCAGCGCACGGCGCGCTACATCTGGCTCGGCACTACGCGCCTGTTCGACGCCTTCACGTTCATCGTGGTCGAAAACGCGTGGGGCGTCTTCCAGGTGCATGCCTATCGCTTCGACGACCGGCAGAGCGCGTTCATCGTCGAGTGCGACGAGGCCTCGTGGCGCAACGCGGGCTTTGACCGCATGGACGCGTCGGGGGCGATCGCGGCCTGTGAGGCGATGTTCGCCCCCTGGCTCGCCGGGCATTCGCTGATGTTCAACGCGACGCCGCACCGGGTACGCGAGCCCTGGGGCACGTTCCTCCGCGTCAGCTGCGAGCACTGGCGTCACGGTCGCACGGTGCTGCTCGGCGATGCCGCGCACACGGCGCACTTCTCGATCGGCTCGGGGACCAAGCTGGCGATGGAGGACGCGATCGTCCTCGCGCGCGAGGTCGCGGGAGTCACGCATGCCGCGGCGACGGCGCGCAGCGGCCCGCGGCGCCAGACCCCGACGGTGCCTGACGAGTTGAACGAAGCCCTCACGCGCTACGAAGCCGAGCGTCGCGTGGAGGTGCTGCGGCTGCAGAACGCGGCACGCAACTCGATGGAGTGGTTCGAGAATGTGCGTCGCTACGTCCGCCTCGAGCCGGAGCAGTTCGCGTATTCGCTGCTCACGCGGTCACAGCGTGTGAGCCATGAGAACCTGCGGTTGCGCGATGGGCGCTACCTCGCCGGCGTGGAGCGCTGGTTCGCCGGGCGCGTCTCGAAGGACGCGAAGGAGAAGGCGCCGGCGCCGATGTTTACGCCATTCACGCTGCAGGGACTCACCATCCCGAACCGCGTGGTCGTGTCGCCGATGGACATGTACAGTGCGACCGATGGCATGCCGAACGACTTCCACCTCGTGCACTACGGGGCGCGGGCCATGGGCGGCGCGGGACTGCTCATGACCGAGATGACGTGCGTCTCGCCGGAGGCGCGCATCAGCCTGGGTTGCACGGGGCTCTACGAACCGGCGCACGTGGCCGCGTGGCAGCGCATCACCACGTTCGTCCACGCGCACTCGCCGGCCAAGATCTGCCTGCAGCTCGGCCACTCCGGGCGAAAGGGCTCCACAAAGCTCGGTCTCGAAGGCACCGACCTGCCGCTCGATGAAGGCAACTGGGAGGTGTGTGGACCATCGGCCCTGGCCCATCGCCCGTACATGCAGGTGCCGCGCGAGATGACGCGTGAGGACATGGACCAGGTGGTGCGTGACTTTGCGAACGCGGCGCGCCTTGCCGTAGACGCCGGTTTCGATATGCTCGAACTGCATTGCGCCCACGGGTATCTGCTCTCGAGCTTCATCACGCCGCTCTCGAACCGGCGCACCGATGCGTACGGGGGCTCGCTCGAGAATCGCCTGCGCTTCCCGCTCGAGGTGTTGCGCGCGATCCGCGCGTCGTGGCCGGCGGAGCGGCCGATTTCGGCGCGCATCTCGGCGACGGACTGGGTCGCGGGGGGCGTGGATGCATCGGACGCCGTGGAGATCGCGCGCGCGTTCACGGCCGCGGGCGCCGACATCATGCACATCTCCACGGGCCAGACCTCACCCGACGCGAAGCCGGTCTACGGGCGCATGTACCAGACGCCATTCTCGGACCGCATTCGGAATGAGCTCGGGATCAAGACAATCGCCGTGGGCGCGATCACCGATGCGGACCAGGTGAACTCGATCCTGGCCGCGGGACGCGCAGATCTCTGCGCGTTGGCGCGTCCGCATCTCGCGAACCCGAACTGGACGCTGCACGCCGCGGCGCAGCTCGGGTATCGCGAGCAGCCCTGGCCGTGGCAGTATCGTAGCGGCAAGGATCAACTGGAGCGCCTGCTCGAGCGCGGACGCTAGAAGGGTCGCAGGCGGCTGGCGGTGGTGTTCGCGAACCAGATGATTGCGTCGTAGTCGAGCGGGAACAGGGCGTTCTCGTAGTAGTTGGCTGGCAGCGACGGCGCATACACCGATCCGATCGACCGCAGCGGCACCGGGCGACGGTCGAAGGTGGAGGCTGCGGCGCCGGCTGTGAGCACCTGGCGAATGTCGACGATCGCCCGCGGCATGTTCGCGAATGAGAGCATCGACTCGAATGAAGCCGTCGTCGGGGCAACCACCGCGTGCTCCTGCAGGGTAGTGATTGTTCCCGAATTGGACATGCCGTAGGCGTTGAACCGTCCTCCCCCGAAGGTGAACGCGAACACGCGATAGGCATCGCCCATCGCCGCGTGCAGGGCCGCGCCCATCGCGTTCGGCCGGCGGCTGACGTGCCCGTTGTGCGCCCAGGCAAAGATCTTCGCGCTGGGCGCGCGGCTGGCGATCCAGCCGATGTTCGCTGCCATGCTGCGGTCACGTTCAGCCCCGCCTCGGAAGGCGGGCATCCTCGCCATGCGTTCCCACTGCCTCGCGAGGGTCACGTATTGCTCGAGCCAGTCCAGGTCCTCCGACGCAATCGTCGACCACGCACCCCGCGCGGTCTTCACGGCCTCGGCGACGACGGCCAGGGAGTCGGAGCAGGCATTCTGCACGGCGAGGGTCAGCCCCACATAGCGTTGCGTGTCGTAGCGGCCAAACTGGTCACGCACAGCCTTCAGGCATCCAACAGCGCGCTCCGACCGAGCGGCCAGCCCCGGATCGGCACGGGCGATGATGGCGGGTATGCTGTCGACCGCCCAACCCGGAAACTGCATGTCGAAGCCGAAGAAGCGCAGGCGTGGGGCGCCGACGCGCACGTTGTACGCGCGCATCCATTGCACGAGCTCGAGGACCTCGTCGGTGTTCCACGTCCAGAAGTAGAGGCCAGCCAGCAGGCGCGAGGGGTCACCGACGCCGTGCGTGACGTAGCGGTCCATCGCGCGCGCCTCGGGCATGGTGGCTTCGATGGTGAAGTGCGTGAAGCCCATGCGCTCTACGAGGTACTCGAACGCGCGATGCTTCATGCGGAAGAACTCGCGCGTACCATGCGTGGCCTCTCCAAAGCCCACCACGCGCGCCGACCCCACGACGCGACCGAGCTCCGCGAGGTCATCGAGCGCAGTGCCGGGGGCGTCGCTGGTGAAGGGACGGGCGACCGAGGCGAGCCAGCTCGCCGCGGCGTCGGTGTTGAAGCCGGTGCCCTCGAAGTCGAGGTTGACGGGCGCGTGAGGCAGGCGCACGTAGCCGGCTTCCCGCGCCACGCTGTCGCCCGGGACGACGACGGGTACAGCTGAGCCGGTGGTGGGCACACTGGCGTCGACGACTTCCAGCTGCAGGTCGTCCACACGGGCAATGCCGCGCCCCTGCATGAGGAACCCGAAGCTGATGCCGATGGCGTCGGCGGGCACGTCGAGCGTGATGGAATGGGAGGCCCAATCTTGCGAGCCACGGATCGCGCGGTTGCCCATGTTGTCGAACCCGGCATAGCCGGAGCGCGTATCCACCCGCATCCAGAGGCCGGCGCCGGGTCCCTCGATGTCCTCGGCGTGCATCCAGCCGGTGAGCCGGATGCGCCTTCCCCGCCAGCCTAACGCGGAAAGGCTCTGGCCCATGGTGGCGAAGGAGGTGTTGTCCACCGCGCTCGTCTTCGAGCGCAGGTAGCCCGCTGTCGCACCGCCCCGTCGGATGCCCTGGTCGGTGCCCACGTCATACAGGTCTGCGCGCGCGGAGCCACCAAACCACTGCGGCGGAACGCCGGACTGGAGGAACGCGGCATTCCCCGGGGGGCCCGCCGGGTCGTCCTGGACACCGCACCCGATGAGGACGGCGAGGAGCCCGCCCCGAATCACCATCCGCACAGACATGCCCATATCCGCCTCAAGGTGTATCTCACGTTTCGCCGTGGCACCCGCCTTGTCAAGCGTCCCACGACTGGCGCCCGGGCGCGATGCCTGCGTGCATGACGCTTCATGCATCCTGCAGCCCTTCCGGTCCGAACCTCGGTCGCCATCTTTGCCCGATGACCACGTCACCGCGAATCGAGGCCGCCGAGATCCGTCCCAGGCACTTCCTCTGGTCGGTGGAGGCCGGCGTCGCGACCATCACGCTCGATCGGCCGGAACGCAAGAATCCGTTGACGTTCGAGTCCTACGCCGAGCTCACGGACACGTTCCGCACGTTGATCAACGTGCCCGAGGTGCGTGCCGTGGTGCTCACCGGAGCGGGCGGCAACTTCTGCAGCGGCGGCGACGTCCACGAGATTATCGGTCCGCTCGTCGAGGCGAAGCTCGCCGGGAGCGTCGACGACATCCTCCGCTTCACGACGATGACCGGGGGACTGGTGAAGGCCATGCGCGCCTGCCCCCAGCCGATCATCGCGGCCATCGACGGCATTTGCGCTGGCGCTGGCGCCATCCTCGCCATGGCGAGCGACATCCGCATTGGCACGCCCGATAGTCGCGTCGCCTTCCTCTTCACGCGCGTGGGGCTCAGTGGCGCGGACATGGGCGCCTGTGCGATCCTCCCGCGCATCATCGGACATGGCCGCGCGGCCGAGCTACTCTACACCGGTCGTTTCATGGCCGCCGACGAGGCCGAGCGCTGGGGCTTCTACAACCGCACGGTTCCAGCGGCCTCACTGGCAAGTGCGGCAACCACGCTGGCCGCCGCGCTCGCCCAGGGACCGTCATTCGCGCACGGCGTGACCAAGGCCTGCCTCCACGCCGAGTGGGACATGTCGATCGACGATGCGATCACGCACGAGGCGCAGGCCCAGGCGGTGTGCATGATGACCAACGATTTCGAGCGCGCCTATCGCGCATTCGTCGCGAAAGCCCCGTCGCAGTTCCAGGGCAACTGAGCTCACGCCTCACCGAGACGTCGTGCCCGACTCCACCTACCTCGACTGGCCCTTCTTCGACGACACGCACCGCAACTTTGCGCGCGCGTTCGACGCGTGGTGCACGGACTCGCTGGCCGGCGTGGGCATCGACCACCACGACGCCGATGGCTCCTGTCGTCGCCTTGTACAGACTCTCGGACGCAATGATTGGCTGCGTCACGCCGTCGCGGCGCCGGGCACCGCGCTCGACGTGCGCAAACTCTGCCTCTCGCGCGACATCCTCGCGCGGCACGATGGCCTCGCCGATTTCGCCTTCGCCATGCAAGGACTCGGCGCGGGGCCGATCTCGCTCTTCGGCACCGAAGCGCAGCGCGCCGCGTACCTGCCACGCGTGGCCGCCGGTGAGGCGATCGCGGCGTTCGCCCTGTCGGAGCGCGACGCGGGATCGGACGTCATGCGCATGGAGACCACGGCCACGCGCGACGACGATGGGAGCTGGCGACTCGACGGGGAGAAGACGTGGATCTCCAATGGCGGGATCGCGGACTTCTATGTCGTGTTTGCGCGAGTTCCGGCAGGCGGCGAGCGGTCCTTCGCCGCCTTTGTCGTCGATGCCGATGCGCCCGGGCTGCACATCGCCGAGCGTCTCTCCGTGGTTGCACCACATCCCCTCGCCCGCATCACGTTCGATGGGTGTCGGGTGCCGGCACAGGCGCTCGTGGGCGAGGCCGGCAAGGGGATGCGAGTCGCGTTAGGCACGCTCGATGTCTTTCGCTCCACCGTGGGAGCCGCGGCGCTCGGCATGGCCCGACGCGCGCTCGACGAGGCGGTGCACCACGCGTCGGAGCGCAAGATGTTCGGGCAGCGACTCGGCGACTTCCAGCTCACGCAGGCCCGGATCGCGCAGATGGCGACGGACATCGACACCAGTGCGCTGCTCGTGTACCGGGCCGCGTGGACGAAGGACACCCGTGGCGTTCGTGTCACTCGTGAAGCCGCCATGGCCAAGTGGCACGCCACCGAAGCGGCACAGCGCACGATCGACGCGGCCGTGCAATTGCTTGGCGGGCGCGGTGTCCAGGTGGGCGGGGTGGTGGAACGCTTGTATCGCGAGATCCGCGCCTTGCGCATCTACGAGGGGACCAGCGAAGTGCAGCAGCTCGTGATCGCCGGCCAGGTGATGCCGGCCGCAGGGGCGGCCACATGACCCACGCCCCAAACACCTCCCACGCCTCACACGCCCGCGGTAGCGCCCCGAAGGCCCCCGGCGGCGTTCCGAGCGCACACCGCGACACCTTCGCGCGCGAGCACCTGCCTCCCGCGTCCGCGTGGCCCGTGCTCGACTACAGCGGCATTCCGGAGTTGGCGTACCCGGACCAGTTGAACTGCGCGGTGGAACTCCTCGACACCGCCGTGGCCCGGGGGTGGGGCGAGCGCGTCGCGTTCCGCTCGCCGAGCGAGGTCGTGACGTATGGGGCCCTGCTCGACCGCGCGAATCGTATCGCGCAGGTGCTCGTGGACGACGCGAAGCTCGTGCCCGGCGAGCGCGTGCTGCTCCGCGGTGCCAACTCGCCGATGATGGTGGCGCTCTGGTTCGCAGTGCTCAAGGCCGGGGGCGTGGTGGTGTGCACCATGGCCCTCCTGCGCACGCGCGAACTCACCTTCGTCGCCGACAAGGCACGCATCCGCGTGGCGCTGACCGACGCGCGCCTTGCCGACGACTGCGAGGCCGCCATGCGCGCTCGGGCCGATGGCACGACTCGCGACGGAGCGGTC
>JACMLI010000379.1 GCA_014379705.1 Gemmatimonadaceae bacterium | reverse complement strand
TCGTGGTGGCTCTGGCGAAGCCCGCTGGCACGCGAAGGCGCGGCTGGCGATGTCCCTGCCGACGTCGAGACCCGGAGCCCGTTAGGCGTTCGCTCGGCGATCACGATGGCGCTCGCCTTCCAGGTGGCGCTCATGGCCATCGCCTTTGTGCAATCCACGTTTGGTTCCCCCGGCATCCTTGCAACGGCGGCCCTCCTCGGCCTTACGGACATGGACGCGCTGACGCTGGCGATGAACCGCCTGGGTCAGGATGCGTCGTCGACGGCGCTCGCGGCCATGGCCATCGGCACCGGCGTCCTCACGAATGCGCTGCTCAAGCTCGTGCTTGCAGTGAGCCTGGGCGGACGGGAGTACCGACGCGTCGCGGCCGCCGGACTCGTGGTCCTGGCGGCCGTGTCGGCGCTGGCCCTCGCCGCGCTGGCTCGTTAGGCCCGGCTGCGCACGTCACCGATGCGCATGAGGTGACACGTGCTTCCGAGGCTTCTCATGCTTCTGCCTTTAGATAGCCTTCGCCTGTTGTGCCCGTCGCAGCACGGACCGCTTGTGCCCGTAGAGCCAGTACACGACGACGCCGATCGCAAGCCAGATGATGAGGCGTTCCCACGTGGCCCACGGCAAGCCGACCATCTGGGCAAGGCAAATGAGAGCGCCGAGGATCGGCGTCCATGGCATCCAGGGCGTCCTGAAGGGGCGCGGTGCATTTGGCGCCGTGCGACGCAGCACGAGGATGCCGATGCAAGCCAGCACAAAGGCGAGCAGTGTGCCCATGCTCACGAGCTGGCTCAGCAGGTGCAGCGGAAGCAGGCCGGCGGCGATGGAGATCACGATGCCCACGACGATGGTGGACACGTGCGGCGTGCGGAACCGCGGGTGGATCGAGGCGAAGAGCGGAGGCAGGAGTCCGTCGCGACTCATCGAGAAGAAGATGCGCGTCTGCCCGATGAGCTGGACCATCATGGTGCTGAAGAGTCCGAAGAGCGCCGAGACCTTGATGAATGGGCTGAGCCACGTGAGGCCCGTGGCGTCGATGCCGACGGCGAGGGGATCGGCCACGTTGAGCTTGCTGTAGTGCACGATGCCGGTGAGCACGATGGCCACCGCGACGTAGAGCACGGTGCAGATCGCAAGCGACGAGAGGATCGCCGTCGGCATGTCCCGCTGCGGGTTCTTCGCCTCCTGCGACGCGGTGGACACGGCATCGAAGCCGATGAACGCGAAGAAGATGACGCCCGCGCCCCGCAGGATGCCGCTCCAGCCAAACTCGCCGAAGACGCCCGTATTCGGGGGAATGAAGGGCGTGAGGTTGTCCTTCTGGATGTACGCCACCCCCGCGGCCACGAAGACGACGAGCACCACCGACTTGATGACCACGAGCACGGTATTGGCATTCGCGCTCTCCTTGATGCCGACGACGAGGAGTGCGGAGACGGCGAGCACGATCAGCGCCGCCGGCAGGTTGAACATCCCGCTGGCCACCGTGCCGTCCGCCATCGTCACTGTTACTCCAGGCGCCGCGGACAGCGCGGCGGGCACCTCCACCCCGACGTCCCGCAGCAGCGAGACCGCGTAGCCGGACCAACCCACCGCGATCGTTGACGCCGAGAGGGCGTACTCGAGGATGAGGTCCCAGCCGATGATCCAGGCAATGAGCTCTCCCACGGTCGCGTAGGCGTAGGTGTACGCGCTGCCCGCCACCGGGATCATGGCCGCGAGTTCCGCGTAGCACAGCCCTGCGAAGGCGCAGGCCACGGCCGCGACGAGCATGGAGAGCACGAGCGCCGGCCCCGCGTTCTGCGACGCGGCCGTCCCCGTCAGCACGAAGATGCCCGTGCCGATGATCGAGCCGATGCCTAACGCGGTGAGGTTGAGGGGACCGAGTGAGCGACGCAGGAGCCCACGCTCGGCCTCGAGGGCGAGGTCGGCGACGGGCTTTCTCAGGAAGAGCGACATTCGTCATGGGCTGGGCGCGGCGGGAGTGCCGGGCGCTCCAGCATGGCGCGGTGGTGTGCTGACGTGGGTCAGGCGCGTGTCAGGACGCTCGCGGCGCTTGTGGATGTCGGAAAAGCCGAAGGGGAATTTCGGGAAGCACGGGCAGTACGGGAAGCACGAGAGGCACAGGTGAAAGCGCGTCCCTGGCAGTTCTCCCATGGCTCTCATGCCTCTCGTGCCTCTCGTGCCTCTCGTGATTCGCGCTGGCAGGTTAACCCGCCCACCGGTACCCGCCCTTCAGGACCGTGATGATGTACCGCGGGTTCGCCGGATCATCCTCGAGCTTCCGGCGCAACTCCGCCACGTGCGTGTCCACCGTCCGACTCACGACCGTGTCGTCGTATCCCCACACGTCGCGCAGGAGGTCGACGCGCGAGACGAGTTCCCCGCGGCGCCTCACGAGGGCGACGAGGAGGTCGAACTCGCGCGGGCGCAGCGTCACCTCGCGACCGCGACGCGTCACCCGGCGATCGGCGATGTCGATGGCGAGGTCGCCACTGGTGACGCGTGACGGGGGCGCTGGCGTTTCCCGCGGCCGCGCACGACGCAGCAGCGCATCCACCCTGGCGATCAATTCGAGGAGGCCGAAGGGCTTGGTCACGTAGTCATCGGCCCCGAAGCGGAAGCCGCGCACCTTGTCGGCCTCCTCGCCAAGCGCCGACAGGATCAGCACCGGCGTCTCGTGCCCGGCCTCGCGCAGTTCCCGCAGCACCCGATAGCCGTCGCCGTCCGGGAGCATCAGGTCGAGGATCACGAGGTCCACGGCGGCGGCGCGGGCCAACTGCAATCCTTCGGTAGCTGTCCCGGCCACCTGGACCACGTGCCCCTCGAACTCGAGGTTGCTGCAGAGGCCCCGGGCCAGGGACACGTTGTCCTCGACGAGGAGGATCTGGCTCATCGGCCGGCAAACTCCGGGGCGGGAGCGTCCACCGCTGCCGCCGCGAGGCCGAGTTCCACCACGAAGCACGCACCACTCGCGCCCGCAACGTCCTCGACCCACACACGCCCTTGCATCAACCCGACGAGCTCGCGCACCACGGAAAGGCCGAGCCCCGTGCCACCACGCCCTTGCGCCTGCGGGAGCCGCACGTACGGCAGCCACACGCGCTCACGCTCCTCGACCGGCACGCCTCGCCCCCCATCGCTCACGGCGAGTCGCAGCCGGCCGTCGCGTTGGTAGGCGGCAACGCGCACCGGTGTGCCCGGTGCCCCGTACTTGATCGCGTTGTCGAGCAGGTTGAGCAGCACCTGTCGAAGCATCGCACGGTCGCCGGTGACCCGACTGCCCTCATCCACCGAGAGCACAACCGGCGTGCCGACGGCGTCGGCGAGGGGCTGCAGCATCGCCACCGCCTCGTGCACGACCGGCGCGACCTCCACCGACTGGAGGACGGGGGGATTCGCATCGCGACGCAAGCGACCGAACGCGAGCACGTTCTCGACCATCTGCATCAACCGCCCGGCCTCGCGCACGATGGTCTCGGCGGCCACGCGGCGGTCTGCCGGGGTGCGCGCGCGATCGAGCAGCAGCGTCTCGCCGTAGAGCATGATCTGCGTGAGCGGGGTGCGGAGCTCGTGTGACACGCTCGACGTGAAGTCGGCGCGCATCTGCGCGAGGTCGTGCTCGCGCCGCAACTGCACGAGCGCCACCGCCCCGAGGATCGCCGTCAGGGCGAGCAAGCCGATGAGGAGGGGCACGCGGGATCGGGCGAGCGACCCTACCGATACGTTGCCGACCGCCGACGCCCGGAGCGCGATCGTCGCGGTGAACCCCGCGTCCTCGAGGCCGACCGAGGCGGCATACGGCGATCGTTCGCCCTCGCCCCACGCGCCCACGGGGCCAGCGCCATCGCGCAGGTCGACCGCGATCATGCTCCGATTGTCGCTTGCACCCACGATCGACGACGGGAGGAGGGGCGAGTCGTCGAACACACGGCGCGGCACCTCGCGCGCGAGCGCCGATGGACACACGGTGAAGGCATACAGCCCGATCGGGGCGCCGAGACGCACGAAGCGCACGCCGATGACGAGGAAGGGGCGATCGACACCATCCGTCACACGGGCGAGCAGGTACGGCTCTTCCGGGGCCGGGAGTCGCTGCGTCGCCTGACGCGCCGCGGCGACAAGCCGATCGCGCTCCGCCACCCCCACGGACGCGGGGTCGACTTCCACGGCGTTGGTCCGAAGGTCCACCCGGACCATGCGCCGCGCCCGATCGGGCTGTCCCGCAGCGCAGGGCAGGACGTCGGCCGAGGATTCCCGCAACACGGCGAGGGAGACCAGCGGATCGAACGGGGAGACGGCAAGCCCGGTGGTCGCCGCGCCTAACGCGCGACGCGCCTCACCGCGCCAGCGCTCGCGGAACCGGTCGTGGAACTCCGCCGCGGCCATCGACGCGTATTCGCGGAGCGCCCGCTCGGCGGTCCGGCGCTGGGATTGCGCCGCCTGGTGGGCCTCGTACGCCAGCAGGGCAGCCAACAGCACGACCATCGCCGCAACGAACACGACGAGCGAGACGCGTGAGGGCGAGAGGGTTCCGGGGCGGGCTGGCATCGGGG
>JACMLI010000378.1 GCA_014379705.1 Gemmatimonadaceae bacterium | reverse complement strand
CTGGCGCTCGGCGAGGCGGGTCATGTTCGCCTCCGACGTGATCGTGAGGCGCAGCATTTCGCGCCCCTCGAACGTGCGGGCCACCGTGTCGACCTTCACGCGACGTGTGGCCGCCGCGACCAGCTCGATGTAGCGCAGCAGGGCGCGGTGCGTGGTGAAGCGCTCGCCGATCTCGTACCCCAGGACGGCCCGTGGCGTCGGGACCCGCGGGTCATAGGTATTCCCCGACTCGGAGTACGAGTGCTGGGCCCCTGCGGGGAGGGCACAAAGGACGAGCAGGGAGAGGACGAAGCCGGGGAGTCGGCGCATGGGGCGAAGCGTGAGGGGCCGGGAGGACGACGGCGCGAATCTACAGCCTGGACGCACCCGGCGACCAATCACCGGGGACGGCTGGAGCGTCCAGCGCTGCCGACGTAGGTTCCGCACGTCCGACCGGTGCCGCCTTTCCCTCCTTCCCGCCTCCATGTACTCCATCCTGCTCTCGACGCACAATGTCGTTAGGTGGCTCGTCCTGGCCGTCGGGGTGTTCGCGGTCGTGCGGGTGTGGCGCGGGTGGATGACGCGCGCCGCGTGGACCGAGTCCGAGACCAAGGTGCTCAAGGCCTACACCGGCGTCGCGTCGCTCCAGTTCGTGGTCGGCATCGTGCTCTACCTCATGAGCCCCCTCGTGCGTCAGGGCTGGGGCGACATGGGCGCGGCGATGCGGGACGCCAACCTGCGCAAGTTCGTCGTCGAGCACCCGCTGATGATGATCGTGGCCGTGGCGCTCGTGCACATCGGCGCGGGACGCGTGCGGAAGGTCACGAGCGACTCGGGTCGCTACCAGGCGGCGACGATCTTCTGGGGCATCGCCATCGCCATCACGCTGGGCTTCATCCCGTGGGCGCGGCCCTTCCTCCCGTTCTGAGCTACGGCACGACCGTGCAGTACGCACTCCCCCCACAGCGGTCGGGGACGTAGGTCTCGCTCTCCACGCGCCACGCTCCATTGAGCTGGCGCCACTTGGCGAAGTACGTCCCGCCAATGCTGACCTTGCCGTCGCCGTCGGTCCACGATCCCGACCAGCGACCCTGCTCGCTGGCCATGCCCCAGGGGGCGAACACCTGCACGGTGGTTGGGACGCGTCGGTAGGTGACGTCGGGGCGGCTGCGGAACTGCTCGGCGAATCGTTGAACGTTGGCGTCGCGGCCGTCGATATGGGCCGAGTTGGACGACACCACGATCACGTTAGGCGCGAGGATCGCGCCGAGGCCGGCGGTGTCGTGCCGCGCGATGGCGGCATTGGAGGACGCCCGCAGGCGCCGGATCTCCCGCGCTGCATCCCCCCTCCCGGTGCCCTGGGCGAGTACCGGCGACAGCGGGAAGAGGACGAAGAGTCCGAACTGGGCGACGAGGCGCCACGGACGCGCAAGATGGGGTCGCTGGGTCATGCGTCACGATGGGGGGCGACACCCGCCAGCGGTAGATTCCGGACATGCGCGCCCTGGTCATCCTCTGGCACCTGACCCCCCTGACCGTGTCGTTCCTCCGGGACCGGCGACGCTGGGTATGGTGGGGCAAGGGGGCGGTCCGGACGGAGGCGTTCCACCGGCGTCGCGCCGAGCGAATGGTGGTCACCCTGGCCCGCCTCGGGCCCTCGTTCGTGAAGATGGCGCAGGTCTTCTCATCGCGCGCCGACCTCATCCCCGAGCCCTACGTGGGGGCGCTCTCCACCCTCACCGACCAGGTGCCGCCGGTCCCGATTGCCGCGATCCGGCAGGAGATCCAACGCAGCTATGGCCGCCCGGCGGAGCAGGTCTTCGAGCGGTTCGAGCCCGAGCCCCTCGCCGCTGCATCGTTAGGCCAGGTGCACCGGGCCCGCCACGGTGGGCGCGACGTCGTCATCAAGGTGCTGCGCCCGGGGGTGGAACGACTGATCCGCGAGGACCTCGCCGTCTTTCGCCCGCTGGTGGCGTGGTTCAGCCGTCGCTTTCCCAACCCCCACGTCGCGAACGCGCGTATCGTGATCGAGGAGTTCGCGGTGCGCGTGTGGGAGGAGCTCGACTTCGAGCACGAGGCCGCCAACGCCATCGAGATCGGCGCCAACTTCCGCGGCAATCCTCGCGTCATCGTTCCCGAGGTCGTCACGGAGCTGACGCGCAAGCGCACGCTCGTCCTCGAGTACGTCGAGGGCATTCGCGTGGATCGCATCCAGGCGCACCCCGGGGACTCGACGCACGACCCGCGCGGCGTGGTCAGCCGCGTGATGGAGCTCTACCTGCAGATGATGCTGGTCGACGGCTTCTTCCACGCCGACCCGCACCCCGGCAACGTGCTCGTGGCCCCGGACGGGCGCATCGTCCTGCTCGACTTCGGGATGGTGATCCGCGTGCCGCGCGAGATGCGCGCGAGCCTGGTGCGCACGGTCTTTGCCGCGATCCGCCGCGACCTCGACGGCATCCTCGACGGGTTCCGGAACCTGGGGCTCCTCGAGGCCGGTGTGACAAACGACCAATTGCGCCCACTTGCCGAGCGCCTCATGGACATTGCGTACGACCCGGCGACGATGGCGGAACGCGTCGACCTGCTGGCGCAGGAGATCATGGCCTCGCTCTACGACTGGCCGGTGCGCCTGTCGAGTGAGATGGTCTACTTTGCCCGCACGGCGACGCTGATCGAGGGGCTCGGCGTCCGCTACGACCCGGCCTTCAACGCCATCCACTTCGCCACGCCCATCGCCATCCGCATGCGCGGGGCGATCCAACGATCCCTCGACCTCGGGGATGGCACCTCGCCGATCGACTATCCCACGATCGTGGGTGCCGTGCTTGGGAGGGCGGCGCGCGCCGTGGCCGACTGGTGGGGTCGGGTGAGCGCGCCGGCTCCGACCGTGGATCCACCGCACGAGGGAAATGGTCACCGCCTGCTCCTGCCCTCGTCGACCAACGGGAAGGGTCTGCCAGTCCTTGACGACGGTCCCTGAGGGGACGTTGTTGATGGCGCGCGACGCGCAGGCTCCCGCCAGCGTCGCCGTACTTTCCGAGGCCCCCCCGACCAGATGTCATCCACGCGACGAACCTTCATCACCAGCGCTGCCGGCCTTGGTGCCGCGTGGCTCGCCACCGACTGGGCGCTGGTGGACGACGCCCTGGCTCACGCCGCAAAGGCCGTCGCCCAGCAGCCCGCGCCGAGCTTCACCACGCTCACGGCGGCCGAAGCGCGCGAAGTGGACGCGATGGCCCAGCGCATCCTGCCGACCACCAACACACCCGGTGCCAAAGAGGCCGGGGTGATCTACTTCATCGACAAGGCCATGGCGTCGTTCGAGAAGGACGCGCTCCTCGACCTTCGAAAAGGGCTCACCGACCTGCGCACCAGAGTCGCGAAGCAGAAGAAGGGAGCGACGTCCTTCGCGTCCCTTGCACCAACGGAACAGGACGCGGTGCTCCGCGGCATGGAGAAGACGGATTTCTTCGGCCTCGTGCACTACCTGACGATGGTCGGGATGTTCGGGAACCCCTCGTACGGCGGCAACCGGGATCGCATCGGGTGGAAGATCATCGGGTTCGATCCGCAAGCGGTCCACCAGCCGCCCTTCGGCTACTACGACGCCCAGCTGGTGCGGGGGAAGAAGGCATGACCACGCAACAAGCGGCGCGCTTCCCGCTCACCACCACGGTCGATTTCGTGATCGTAGGCTCGGGGGCCGCCGGCGGGATCATGGCGAAGGAACTGGCGACGCGCGGACACTCGGTGGTCGTGCTCGAACAGGGTCCGCGCATCCATCCGTCGCAATTCCATCACGACGAATACGCGTACTTCTTCAAGAACGAGATCGCCACCAAGCAGCCGATCACGTGGCGCCAGAAGCCGACCGAAGAGGCGAAGAAGGGCGGGTTTCTGTGGTACGCACAGATGGTCGGCGGGAGCAGTGTGCACTTCACCGCCAACTTCTGGCGTTTTCGGCCGGTGGACTTCAACGAGCGGAGCCGATTGGGAGCGATCCCCGGGGCATCGTTGGTCGACTGGCCGATCACGTATGAGGAGCTCGAGCCCTACTACACGAAGGTGGATTGGGAGATCGGCGTGAGCGGGGCGCCCGGACCCAGCGATCCGCCGCGGTCGCGTCCGTACCCTGTGCCTCCCCTTCCGGTGAAGTCGTCGGGGGTGCTCTTCGAGCGTGGCGCGCGCAAGCTGGGCTTTCATCCGTATCCGGCGCCGATGGCCATCCTCTCGCAGCCGCACAACGGGCGCGCCGGGTGCCAGAACTGCGGGTACTGCCAGGGATTCGGTTGCGAGTACGGTGCGAAGAGTTCGACGCTGGCCTCGGTGATCCCCATCGCCGAGCGCACGGGACGCTGCGAGGTGCGCCCCCGCGCCTATGTGCGGAAGGTGGAACTCGACGCGCGCGGCCGCGCCACAGGCGTGGTCTACTTCGATGAGAACAAGCAGGAGCAGTTCCAGCGGGCGAAGGCCGTGATCCTCTGCGCCAACGGCGCCGAGACACCGCGCCTGCTGTTGATGTCGAAGAGCAACCGGTTTCCCGACGGCCTCGCGAACTCGTCAGGCATGGTCGGCAAGCACCTGATGTTCAACGGCGGCTCGCTGGCTCCCGGGCTCTACGAACATCCGCTCAACGAGTACAAGGGCGCCCAGGTCACGCGCATCGCGCATGACTGGTACGACTCCGACCCGAAGCGCGGCTTCTACGGTGGGGGCGGCATCGACGCGCGCGGCGACATCAACCTGCCGATCTTCTACGCGCTCAACGGCAACAAGCCCGGCGTGCGCAACTGGGGCGCGGAGCACAAGCGATTCCTCGAGCACAACTTCTCGCGCCAGATGGTCATCTTCGGTCACACGACGTCGCTGCCCGTGGAGACGAACAGCGTGAGCCTCGACCCGAAGCTCAAGGACGACTGGGGGCTGCCGGCGATCCGCTTCACGTATCGCGACCACGATGACGACCTGAAGATGATGAAGTACCTGCAGGATCGTGCGATGGAGATCCACGAGGCGGCGGGCGCGGTGCAGTCGTGGCGCTCGCCGGTCGAGGTCCAGACCGGGACCGCGCATCTCCTCGGCACCTGCCGCATGGGGAACGACCCGAAGACGAGCGTGATCGACAAGCACCATCGCACGCACGACGTGAAGAACCTCTTTTTGTGCGACGGTTCGAGCCTTGTGACATCGGGGCGCGGCCAGCCCACGATGACCATCATGGCGCTCGCGTTCCGGGCGGGAGAACGCATCGCGAACTTTGCGAAGCGCAACGAAATTTGAATGCGTTGAACGTGGTCTCCACCCTCCACCGATTGGTCACTCGCCGATATAATCCCCGGGCCGATCGGTGCGCGGGGAAGTGGCGGGAACAAAGGGTGTGGCGTGCGCGTAACGTGAGGCGAAACAACATGTTGGGTGAATGTCAGGAGCCGCCATGCGGAGGCTTCCTGCCGCCCTGACCTCAGACCACGACACACATGGCGACCGGCGAGACGACCATGCGGCCAGGGCCCGGGGCTGACGCCGCAAGTACCGCGCGACCAAGCACCATCAAGACACTGACGGACCGCCTCCAACTCGATCGAATGGGGCGGCAGACGCTGACGGCAGCGTCCCAGGAACTGAGCGCGCTCCGCACGTCCCAGACGTGGGGGGCCGACCTGCGTGCAGCCCTGGTCACGTCCCTCGTTGCGTTCCCGCTCTGCATCGGGATCGCGATCACCTCCGGGGCGCCCCCGCTCACCGGCATCGTCACGGGCATCATCGGGGGACTGCTCGTCGGCGTGATCTCGCAGTCGCCGTTCATGGTCACCGGCCCGGCGGCCGGGCTGACGGCGCTCACGATCTCCGGCGTGGCCGCCCTTGGCTCCTATCGTGGCTTCCTCGCGTCGCTGGTCGTGGCTGGCGCGATGCAGGTGGCCCTGTCACTCGCCGGCGCCGGTGTGCTGAGCTACGTCGTGCCGCTCTCGGTGATCAAGGGGATGCTTGGCGCGATCGGGGTCATCCTCATCCTCAAGCAGATCCCCCACGCCGTCGGCTACAGCGTCGACTTCGTCGGCGACGAATCGTTCCGCCAGCTCAACAACGAGAACACGTTCTCGGGCATCGTCACCGCGCTCGAACGCATGCATCCCGGCGCGGTGAGCATCACCGCGGTGTCCCTGGTTCTCCTCATCGCCTGGTCGCGTACCACGCATGCCAGGCGCTGGCTCCCGGGCCCTCTCCTCATCGTGGTCGTGGGTGTGGCGCTCAACGCGGTGTTCGCCTCATGGCGACCCACCTGGGCACTCACCGGCGCCCAACTCGTGTCGCTCCCCGTGCTGACCTCCTGGAGTGAGGTGGCAAGCGTCTTCACGGGGCCTGACTGGTCCGTGCTGGCGAGTTCCGAAGCCTGGCGCCTGGGACTGACCATTGGCCTGGTGGCGAGCCTCGAGTCCCTCCTCTCCCTCAGCGCCACCAGCCGTATCGACCCGTATCGACGCGAACCCTCGACCAACCGTGAGTTGCTCGCGCAGGGCATCGGAAACACCGTTTCGGGGCTGGTGGGTGGCCTGCCGATGAGCGGCGTGGTGGTGCGCAGCGCCGTGAACGTGGACGCGGGCGCGAAGACCAAGGCCGCGGTCATGATGCACGCGCTGCTGCTCCTGCTGGCGGTGGCGCTGATCCCGTTCGTGCTCAACACCATCCCGCTCGCGGTCCTCGCCGCCATCCTGCTCTACACCGGCTACCGGCTCGCCCACCCCAGCCTGCTGCAACACGTCTGGCGGCAAGGTTGGCGCCAGTTCATTCCCTTCCTGGTAACGGCGGCGGCGATCCTCGTCACCGACCTGCTGACCGGCATGATCGCCGGTCTCGCCGTCGGCTTCCTCTTCGTGTTCCTCGAACACCAGCGCTCCGTCGGCTACAATGTCGTGAGTCCGCATGGTGCCGTGCTCACGCGGCTCCGGTTTCACGACACCGTCTCGTTCCTGCACAAGGCATCGCTCGCCGAGAAGCTCGAGTCCATGCCTCCGGGGAGTCGCATTGAGCTCGATGGCCGCTACTCGAACCGGATCGACCATGACGTGCTCGAGTTGATCCACGAGTTCAAGGAAACGGCGAGCAGCCGCAACATCGACTACCGGCTCGTCGGGATTCCGGAGAGCACGATCATGCCGTCCCATCAGCCCTGAAAACCGTGGAAGACCTGGAACGCATCCTCGACAACAACCGCACTTTCGCCCGGGAGATCACGAAGACCGATCCAGGGTTTTTCGAACGCAACGCGGGAAAGCAGGAGCCGCACTTCCTGTTCATCGGCTGCGCCGACAGTCGCGTCCCCCTCGAGATGCTCACGGGCGTGCTGCCGGGTGAGATGTTCGTCCATCGGAACATCGCCAACCAGGTGATTCCGGCGGACCTGAACCTCCTCTCCGTGCTGCAGTACGCGGTGGAGGTACTCGACGTGAAGCACGTGATCGTCTGCGGACACCTGCAATGCGGTGGCGTGGGTGCGGCGATGAGCGACAACAGCTATGGCCTCGTCGACCACTGGCTCGCCGGCGTGCGCGAGACGCGACGACGCCACCATGACGAGCTCGCGGCGTTCCAGCACAACGACGAGCGCTTCGAACGCCTCGTGGAGCTCAACGTGCTGCGCCAGGTGCACAGCCTCTCGCGCACGCCGATCGTGCAGGAGGCGTGGAAGCGCGGCGCGCGCCCCCTGTTACATGGCATGGTGTACGGCCTGAGCGATGGCCTGCTCAAGGTGCTCATCAGCGGCATCGACGGCCAGGACGCCGTGCGTCGCGCGTTCGAGACTGACCGCAAGCGCGTGGGATACTGAAGGGCGAGCGGGGGGAAAAGCGAGCGGGGATCCAGCGAACGGGAGATGAAGCGAGCGGGTAAGCGCGAACGTTCAGCGTTCTTCGCACACGTCCCCGCACCATCTCCCGAGGGCAGTATCTCCCGAGGCACCACCTCCGCTCGCAGTTTCCCCCCGCTCGCACCATCCCCCGCTCGTAGTTCGCCCGATCAGCGCAACGCGGCCCGCCGGATGTTGTTGAGCGCTTGCTGCGCGAGGTCGCTGACTCGGAGTTCCACGCCCCGATCATCGACCACGCCAGACCTCGATTCATCCTGGAGGCAGGGGACGAGCAGGGGGAGCGCCCGCGCGTCGCCAAGGTCACCCAGCGCCTGGACGGCGTCCGGGCGCAGCACCTGGTCGTCGAGGAAGCTCACGATCGCATCGTAGGGCAGCGCCCCTTTCATGCGGCCCAGCGCGCGAATCGCGGCACTGCGCACAGGTGTCTCCGTGCGCTCCGTCAGGAGCGCGAGCAACGTGGGAGCGAACGTGGCGTCGGTCGTGAGCAGCGCCGCGTGCGTGACCACTCCGATGATCGGCGAGGCCAGGAGTGTGGCCCAGGCCGCGTGACCCTCGGCGTCGCCGGCCACCAGCTCGATGCCGCGGGCCGCATTCGTCGCGGTCCATCCGTCGGGGGCGCTCGTCAGGAGTTCGCGGAAGATCGGCAGGGCCGTGGCGCGCATCCCCGGCTCCTTCTTGGCGAGGAAGTAGAGCGCCTGCATGGCGCGGCCGCGGGTTTCCTGGTCGGCCGAGTGCACGTCCTGGCGGATGCTGTCGATCGTTGGGGGCTGGCGGAACATCATGGGGTCAGCGGCGGGCCTTCTTTGGCGCCGCAGGCGGGGCTTCGCGCGGGGCGGCGTAGTGCATGCGGGCGAGGATCGTGGACGCGCGCCGGGACGCGATCGATCCCCGGGGTGACCAGCGCT
>JACMLI010000047.1 GCA_014379705.1 Gemmatimonadaceae bacterium | reverse complement strand
CGCCTCGCCGGTCGTGCCGTGCGCAACCCCGCCCTCGCGCGGGACCTCCTGCTCGTGGCGTGGCGGTTCCGTGATCGCCATTGGCTGCGACGCTTCCCGTTCCTGCCGCTGCCCTCGCGCGCCTACGTGCGCTGGCGCATGCACACCGCATACGGCGAGGCCGACACGGTGCCGCCCCTCGAGGACATCGTGCGGTACGCCCGTTGGGCCGGCCGCACGTGACCGGCGTCGCCTCGGCGCGCATCAAGGCCGAGGCGTATGCCCTGGGCTTCGACCTCGTGGGCGTCACCACGCTCGGGCCGATGGAGACGGCGCCGGCATTTCGTGAGTGGCTGGCGAAAGGCCATGCGGGCACGATGGGATACCTCGAACGAGGCGCCGACAAGCGCGACGACTCGCGACGTGTCTTCGACGGCGCGGTGAGCGCGGTCGTCGTCGCCATGAACTACGGCGGCACACAACCGAGCGGCCCCATCGCTCGTTATGCACGCGGGCGGGACTACCACGACGTGATCGTGGACCGTCTCAATGAGCTGCTTTCGCGCATCCGCGATGTCATTGCACCGGGCGTGAACGGCAAGCCCTACGTCGACACGGGCCCGATCCTCGAGCGCGATCTCGCGCGGCGCGCGGGACTCGGCTGGTTCGGCAAGAACACGAACCTCATCAACCCGGACCTGGGCTCGTTCTTCTTCATCGGGTCGCTGCTGCTCGACGTCGACCTTGCGCCTGACGAGCCGTTCGCGACGGACCATTGCGGCACCTGCACGCGTTGCCTGCAGGCGTGCCCGACCCAGGCGTTCGATGGCCCCGGGGTGCTCGATGCCACGAAGTGCATCTCGTACCTGACCATCGAGCTGCGCGACGCCATTCCCCTGGCGCTGCGCGAGCGCATCGGTGGACTCGTCTTCGGCTGCGACATCTGCCAGGAGGTGTGTCCCTGGAACGTGAAGTTCTCACGCGATGTCACCGATGCCGAGCTGCAGCCGACGCCCGCCGTGGCATCCTCGACGCCGGTGGAGCTCCTCGGCCTGTCAGAGGAAGGTTTCCGGGCGCGGTTCCGCCACAGCCCTGTCACGCGTGCGAAGCGGAAGGGACTCGCGCGGAACGCGGCCGTCGCACTCGGGAATACGGGGAGCGCTGATACCATGAGCGACCTGCAGCGCGCCCTGCAGGACGCCGAGCCACTCGTTAGGGAGCACGCGTTGTGGGCGCTCGAACGCATCGCGGTGCGCCATGCCCCGGAGGATCGCTGACATCTCCCCGGGGCGGGCGCAGGCTCAGGGACCGTCAGGCTGCCTTGCGAATCGTCGGGGCGGGCTGCGCGCTGATCGGCTCCGAGCGACCCCGGAAGAGGAGCGCGTCGAGCGAGTAGCGCCCGGCGCCCGTGAGCGCGAGAGCGGCCGAGGCGGAGAACAATGCGAGCGGGAACTCCACGCCGTTCGGATTGAAGAAGCCTGCTCCCAGGTGAACGAGCCCAATGGCGCCGAGCATGGTGATGGAGAGGCCGACGCCGGCGAGGCGAGTCAGCAGTCCGGCGACGATGGCGAGGCCGCCGAAGAACTCGAGGAGAGCCACCAGCGGACCGGTGATGCCCGGGAGTGGGACGCCCATGCCCGCGAACGCGCCGGTCACGCCGCCGAAGCCGTAGACAAAGAGCTTCTGTGCGCCATGGGCCGCGAAGATGACACCGGTGGCAACTCGAAGGAGGGCGAGGCCGGCATCGACGCGGATCGCGGGGGAGGTAGCTAATGAGCGCATGACTTTGATCTCCAGCAGTGGGTTAGTTGCAGATGATTGTTTAGATACTCAGTGTTACAACACTTATTAGGGCAAGAATCAGCCGTGCGCACGGGCCAGGCTCAGCAGCTCGATCAGGGTCTGGAGTTGCGCTTCAGTGAGGTGACCGAGCTGCCGCTGGTGCTCCTGGTCGACCGCCGCATCGAGCGAGTCGACCAAGGTCCTGCCGTGGGGGGTGAGCGTGGTGTTCACCAAGCGCCGATCTTCGGTGTCGCGCACGCGTTCGATGAGACCGGCCGCTTCCATGCGGTCGAGCAGCCTGGAGACATCCGGCATCCGGGTGATGAGTCGATCTCGTACCTCATTGCGACAGAGACCTGACACTCCAGCGCCACGAAGCATTCGAAGGACGTTGTACTGGGTAGGCGAAAGCCCGTGTGGCGCAAGGACCCTTTCGGTGCCGTCGTTGAGCACCGCGCCCGTCCTGGCCACGTTAAGCCACGCTTCTTCCTGCAGCGTCCTGAACGGCTTCCCCTGCCGCAGTTCCTCTCGAAGAGTCTTCACACCGACAATATGGGTGTTTAAACACCGAGTGTCAAGACCCCAAATTGATGAGACTACCTGGGCTCAGTCGGCAAGTACACATGGAATCAGGTCGAGGCGAAGGTCGTCCCGTAGCACGACGGGCGCCCCTTCTGGTGCACGCGTCCCCACCTGCCCTGCGGGTGGGCGTGCTGCGTTTGGCTGTCAGGGCGTGCGAGCGGCGTGGGGTGTCGGCTGGAATCGTGGGACGCCGGTTTGCCAGAGAAGGAAGGACGTCACCGTCGCGGCCCACGTGGGCGACAGTGACGACAACCACCGGTGGCCCCCCGTAGCCCGCACCCACACCACTGGCCGGTCACCAGCGTTCGCCGCTTGCAGCCGCGCCACATGCTTCGCCACGAGCATTTCCGTGCCGAAGTTGTAGTCGTCGTTGGCGCTGTGGAGGAGGACGGCGGGGAGCGTGAGGCGCGACGGTACCACGTGATTGGGCGAGGCAGCGCGCAGGAGCCGGATGCCTTCGGGCGTGTCCACGTCACCAATTTCCGCGATGTTGCGCGCCGCCGAGGGGTCCAGCGCCGCGGCACGGATCTCGTCGGGCCCCCCAACCTCGTACAGCGACACGCCAAAGAGGTCAGGGCGCTGGAGCATCGCGAGACCGGATATGATGGCGCCGAAGGAGATTCCCTGGATCGCGACGCGTCCCGCCGACGTGTAGCCTTTCGCGATCAACGACTCCACCGCGCCAATGACGTCGTCGATGCTGTTCTGCTTGTGCTCGCGGGTGCCCGCGCGGTGCCAGGCCTCGCCCAGCTCCCCGCCCCCGCGAACGTGCGCGTATGCGTACACACCACCGAGCGAGGTCCAGACCTGGACGAACGGGTCATAGAGCGGGTCGGTCGCCGAACCGAACCCGCCATACGCCTCAATGATCAGCGGCGCACCGCCGTCGAGCCGCCCCGACGCCTGCGTGCCCCGATCGTACACGATTGACACCGGAACGAGCGTTCCATCACGCGATGGCGCCTCGAGGCGATCGCTAACGATTGTGGGCGACACTGCGGCCTTGCCCCCGTCGTCGAGGGCCAGCGGCTCCACCACTACACCGCCCCGCACTACCCGAAACCAGCGCGGTGGGGTGGCCCACGACTCTACCGACACGAGCACCCCATCGAGGGCGGGGGAGCGCGGTGCGAGTCGCACCGTGCCCGTGACCGGCAGGGTGACCGCCCGGGCCCTCGTCTCGCCATGCGGCACCACGTGCAGCTGAACGGCGCCCGCATCGCGTTCCGTGAAGTAGACACCGTCGTTCTGCACCGCGAAGGCCGTAATGACGCCGCGTCGCTCGGGCACAGCGGTCTCCCACTCCCCGGACGGCGCCGGTCCGTCGCCGAGGACGCGCCGGAGAATGCGACCGCGCTCTGCCTCGCGCCGCGCGAGCACCCAGGCGGTATCACCATGCAATAGCGGATAGCCTGCCAGATCCGCGAGCGACAAGAGGGGGACCCACGCAGGCACGGTGGAGTCGCCAGCGGTGCGGCGTGCTGCATACTGTTCACTCGCGTTCCGTCGTGCGCGGAAGATCGAGCCCACGAGCCACCGCGACCCGGGTGCGGCAAGCACCCGGGTCGCGAGGTCCTCGGGCGCCATCGCGATCGCAGGTGTGACACCATATCCAAATACCGCCACGTCGGCCGATTGTGGGGTGCCAATGCGGTGGAGGAATTGGCGCCCGCGCGCGAGTCGGTCGGCAGCCGAGTGTGACTCACTACCCGGCCAGAGCCGTGGATAAAAGAAGGCGTCTGGCCCTCCTGGCTCATGGGGGAGCCAGCTCACCTCGTAGCGAGTCCCGCTCATCGTCGTGAGCAGGTCTGGTATGCGATCCGGGAGGGCGACGCCGGTCGTGGCATCGACGACTGACACGGCGGCGCCCTCGTCGCCGCGACCCGTCATGCCAAGCGCAAGCAGCCGTCCATCAGGCGACGGCACGAACTCGCGCATGGTGGAGGAACCCCCGCCGAGCGATGTGATATCGGCGGCCGTTCGCAGCATGCGCTCGCTCGAGGTTCCGCGGGCAATGGCAAGAAGCGACGGCGAATCACCGAGCCATCGCTTCAGGACGACCCCTTGCGGCGTCTCGCGCACGGTGCTGAGCGTGGGCGCGTCGCGGAACGCGCGTTCGAACAACGCGGTGAGGGAGTCGCGACCGACGAGGCGATCGAGGACAGCCGTCGCGAACACCTCTTGCCGAGCCACCCATGCTCGACCTTCCGGCGAGAGCGTGTCCTCGAGCCACCGGTAGGGATCCGGCACCGGTACGCCGTGCAGTGTGTCGACGTGCAAGGCGACCCGCGCCGCCAAGGGCGCGTCGACGCCGCTCGCCACCACCAGTGGGAGTGACTTCCCCGGCCCCGGCGAGCCACGCGTGTCACCGCCGCAGGCGCTCAGGAAAAGGCCGGCGATCGCGATGGCCGCGAGGTGGCCAGCCACTGAAGCGGGCTGAGCGTCTTGGCGGCGGCGGCGCAACAGCTGGGACATGTGGCCTGGCCAGTTGGAGTCGTTCAGCGCTCGCGGCGGTTGCACCCGCGCGACGCCAATCATGCGTCCGGGCCCGAGTCCGGGCAACATCCACACGCGCAATCGATTGCGCGGTGCCGGGAACGTCGTCGTCGTGCACGCGTCCGAGGCGGCCGCTGATCCGGCGGGATAGCTTGAGAGGGGCAACCAGGACCCGTCCTGCACCGGCGACTCGAACACCTTCATGCCACGAAGACGCCTAACGCCTGTCGGCGACGCGCGACACGACGTTTCGCTGCTCGACGACACCATTGTCCACCTCTTCAACGAAGGGACGCTCGACCACGCCCATCGCGTGTTCGGCGCACGACCGCACCTGGTCGACGGCGTGGAGGGCACGTACTTCGCCGTCTGGGCGCCGAACGCACTGTCGGTCTCGGTGGTCGGGGACTTCAACGCCTGGCACCGCACCCGTCACCCCATGAAGCGGCACGGCGGCGCGGGCATCTGGGAAGCCTTCATCCCCGGCGTCCACCACGGCGACACGTACAAGTATCACGTCGCCGGACGCACCCGCGGCTACCGCGTCGACAAGGCCGATCCCTACGGGGTCTGGAGCGAAGTCGCGCCGAAGACGGCGTCGATCGTCTGGGACCTCGCCTACGAGTGGAACGACGCCGGGTGGATGGCGGCGCGCAAGACGCAGCGCGTGCTCGAGCGGCCGATGTCCACCTACGAGGTGCACCTCGGCTCCTGGATGCGCGTCCCCGAGGAGAAGGGCCGCATGATGACCTACCGCGAGATTGCGCCGCGGCTCGCGGACTACGTGGAGAAGATGGGCTTCACGCACGTGGAGCTCATGCCGGTGATGGAGCACCCGTTTTACGGCTCGTGGGGCTACCAGGTGACCGGCTATTTCGCGGCGACGAGCCGCTACGGCACCCCGCAGGACCTCATGTTCCTCGTCGACACGCTGCACCAGCGCGGCATCGGCGTGATCTTCGACTGGGTGCCTTCGCACTTCCCCACCGACGCGCACGGCCTCTCCTACTTCGACGGCACGCACCTGTACGAGCACGAGGACCCGCGGAAGGGCTACCACCCGGACTGGGGCAGCAACGTCTTCAACTACGGGCGCTACGAGGTCCAGAACTTCCTGCGCAGCAATGCCCAGTTCTGGCTCGAGACGTACCACGCCGATGGCCTGCGCGTGGACGCCGTCGCGTCGATGCTCCACCTCGACTTTTCGCGCAAGGAAGGCGAGTGGATCCCCAACAAGTACGGCGGCAACGAGAACCTCGACGCCGTCGACTTCCTGCGTCGCCTCAACGAGGGCGTGTATCGCGACCACCCTGACGCGGTGACTGTTGCCGAGGACTCCACGGCCTGGCCACTCGTTTCCCGACCCGTCTACCTCGGGGGCCTCGGCTTCGGCATGAAGTGGGACATGGGATGGATGCACGACACCCTCGCCTACTTCAAGCTCGACGGCATCCATCGCCGGTATCATCACCAGAAGGTGACGTTCCGGATGATGTACGCCTTCTCCGAGAACTACGTCCTCGCCATCTCGCACGACGAGGTCGTGCACCTCAAGAGTTCCCTGTTGCACAAGATGGCGGGCGACCCCTGGCAGCAGCGCGCCAACCTCCGACTGCTCCTCGGCTGGATGTACGGGCAACCCGGGAAGAAGCTGCTGTTCATGGGATGCGAGTTCGGCCAGCGCGCCGAGTGGAACCACGACGTGAGCCTCGACTGGCACCTCCTGCAGTTTGCGGAGCACGCGGGGTTGCAGCGGTGGGTCATCGCACTCAACACGCTCTATCGCGACGAGCCGGCGATGCACGAGCGGGACACGCAGTCCGATGGATTCGCGTGGGTCGACTGCAGCGACGCCGAGCAGAGCGTCGTGAGCTTCCTGCGCTACGGGGTGGATCGCGACCGGCCGGTGCTCGCGGTCTACAACTTCACGCCCGTCCCGCGACGCAACTACAGGATCGGCGTGCCGGCGAGCGAGTCCTGGGAGGAAGTGCTCAACAGCGACGCGCCGGAGTACGGCGGAAGCGGTTGGAACGCGAATGGAACGGTCGCAACCGTCCGGGAGGAGCGACACGGGCATCCGTGCTCGATCTCGCTCACGGTCCCGCCGCTCGGGATGCTCTTCCTCCGTCCCACGGCACCGCGGCACGACGCCCCAACGATGGAAAGCGCCCTCGACGCCACCCCGCCCGAGACCGCCCGCTGAGTGCTCAGCGCGACTCGGCCGGGTCGAGAAACTCGAGGAGTCGCCGGAGGCGGGAAATGTCGACGGGCTTCACGACGTGCAGGTCGAAGCCCGCCTCGCGCGCGAGCTCGCGGTCACGCGGAGCGCCGTACCCGGTGAAGGCGACGATCACCATCTCCTGTCCACCCGGCGCGCCGCGCAACAAGCGAGCAAGGTCGTACCCGTTGCGATCGGGCAGGCCGATGTCGACGAAGGCGATGTGCGGTTGATGCGACGCCGCCACCGCGAGCCCCTCGCTGCAGCTGGGAGCGACACGAACATCATGACCCCACATCGTACAGAGATCGGCGAGGGGTTGGCGCGCGTCGGCATTGTCCTCGACGATAAGCACGCGACGGGCCTCCATCGGCGTGCTGCTCTTCTCCATCTCACTTGAGGCCACGGGGTTCACTCCGCTGAAGGGCGCTCGAATGTTCAACCGGGCCGCGCGGGCCTGCCAGTCCCTCGAAAGTGATACGGTAAAATCCGACTCAGCGTGTGAACGGAGCCGCGGCGTGTACGACGCGTCCACCCACCATCGTCAGGAGTACCCGCGCGTCCTTCACCTGTGCCGGCGGCGTGCGAAACAGGTCGCGATCGACCACCACCAGGTCCGCCAGCTTACCAGCCGTCAACGTGCCCTTGTTCTTCTCCTCGCCTTCGGCCCACGCGTTGTTCACCGTATAACTGCGCAGGCTCGTTTCGAGGTCGAGGCGCTGCTCCGGGAACCAGCCTCCCGCCGGTTGCCCATCCAGCGTCTGCCGCGTGAGTGCCGCATACAGGATGGTCATGGGATTGGCGGTGTACCAGCTCGCGTTGGTACCAGGCCAGTCCGACCCGAACAGCAGTGGCACGCCGGCATCATGGAAAGTCTTGAAGGCGTACGCCCACTTGGACCGCTCACCGATCCGTGGCTCCATCCAGCGCATGTCGTCGATGGCGTGATACGGCTGCACCTCGGCGATGACGCCGAGGCGCTTGTAGCGCTGGGCGACGGCGGCGTTGCGAATGACCTGTGAGTGAATGATCCGCCAGCGGCGCTCCTTCGGGCCGTTGGTGGTCATCACCTTCTCCATGATCGTGAGCACCGTGTCGATGGCTTCGTCGCCGATCGCGTGCACGTTGGCCCACCATCCCGCGGAATCGAGCCCGAAGAGCAGGCGCTCCATGTTGCCGGCGGGCAGCATTCCCGATCCCGCCCCGTCGGTCGCGGCGGTGTTCGTGCTGTCGCGCCACTCGCCGCGCTTACCCGAGTGCAGCTGCGCTTCATAGAAGCGGGCGGTGGAGTTCCCCTGGATGCCGTCGACGAATCCCTTGAGCGCGCGCACACGGATCCAGTCGTCGCCGAAGCCGGGCGCAATCCCGGCGTAGGTCAGTTCGTTCCACTTGTCGAGCGTGGGCCGCGCGAAGATTCGCACCGTGAGTTCACCGCGTCGCCTGAGCTCCGTGTATACCGGCAGCTCGAAGGGTGGCGTGATGTCGTGGATCGTCGTGACGCCGAGTGCCGACAGGTGCTGCTGCGCGGCGCGGGCCTCGCGCAGCCGCTGGTCGAAGGTCTTGGGTGCGATGGCGGCGCGCACACGGGTGAGTGCTTCTTCCGCCACGCGTCCGGTGGTGCGTCCGTTCACGCATTCGAGACCTGCGACCGGAGTATTGCACGAGAGTCGCGCT
>JACMLI010000377.1 GCA_014379705.1 Gemmatimonadaceae bacterium | reverse complement strand
GGCGAGCGGGGGATGGAGCGAACGGGGGATAGGGCGAGCGGGGATGAAGCGAGCGGGGGATAGAGCGAGCGGGGAAAAGTGCGAGTGGGAAATGGGCAAGCCCGGGAACGGGCACGCGTTCCTAACGCTTCTCCCGCTCCCAGTCCCCCCCTCGCAGTACCTCCGCTCGCAGTACCTCCCGCTCGCAGTACCTCCCGCTCGCAGTACCCCCCGCCCGCAGTTCCCCCCGCTCGCGCGCAGCGCGTTATCTTCCGCCTCACAAGACCGGGGTGCCCGTGCCGCTGATGAGCACGGGCTGAGAGAGTCCCGTAGAACCTGATCCGGTTCGTACCGGCGTAGGGAGTCCTAATGAAGTCCTGCCTCCAGTGGGCGCGCGAGTCGCGCCCGTGCGTGCGCTACGCGCTCGCCCTCGTCCTCGCGGCCAGTCCCATCGCGGTGGCTGCCCAGTCCGACTCCTCGCGCGCCGCCGCCGATTCCGGGCGTCGCATCGAGCGCGTCCTCGTAACGGCGATTCGCGCCTCGGAGGTCGCGCCCATCGCGCAGAAGACCATTGGGCGTCCCGCGATCGTTCAGCGCCAGTTCGGCCAGGATGTGCCCCTCCTCCTCGTGGGCGCCTCGCCCTCCCTCACGGCGCACACCGAGACCGGCACCAACTGGGGGTACAGCTACCTCCGACTGCGGGGGATGGACCAGACGCGCATCAATATCACGATCGATGGCGTCCCCATGAACGACATGGAGGACCAGGTCCTCTACTTCGCGAATGTCGCGGACCTCATGTCGAGCGTGCAGTCGGTGCAGGTGCAGCGCGGCGTGGGCACGTCGTCGGCAGGCACGGCATCGTTTGCCGGGTCGCTCAACTTCGAGACGATCCCCGTGGGCCGGCGCGAGTTCGGCGGCGACCTGCAGGTGCAGGCGGGGTCGTTCGGCGCGCAGCGCGTGAGCGGCTCGTTCCACGGGGGCATCCCGGGGAGCCGAGTTTCGGTCTACGGGCGCGCCGGGGCGCTGCGTACCAACGGGTATCGCGACCACAGCGGCGTGCGCGGCGGCTCGGCCTTCCTTGGCGCTGGCTGGTTCGGCGAGCGCGACGTCGTGAAGCTGACCACCCTCCTCGGCACGATGACCGACACGCTCTCCTACGTGGGGGCCACGCGCGAGGAACTCGCCGTGAACCGGCGCCACAACCCGCTCGCTCCCGGGGAGCTCGACGCCTTCGGCCAGCAGATGGTCGCGCTCTCCTACACGCACCTTGCCGGCGACGCCACCTCGTTCAGCACCACGGCGTACCGCAACTCGGCGCGCGGGAGCTACGACTACTTCGACTCGGCCGATCGCTACCGCTTCAACCTCGACCACTGGTGGTATGGCGTCACGAGCGCCGTGAACCATCAGCAGGGGGCGTGGCGCTTCAACGCTGGAGTGAACGCGAACACCTACGCGCGCGACCATCGCGGGTACGTCGAGCCGAGCACCACCCTCTACGAGAACACGGGGCACAAGCAGGACGCGAGCGCGTTCGGCAAGGCCTCGCTCGACGCGGGGCGCCTGCGTTGGTTCGGTGACCTGCAGGTGCGCCACGCCCGTTTCCGGTACGAGCCAGACGCGAACGCGGGCATCACTGAGCGAGACGTCGACTGGACGTTCTTCAATCCACGCGTCGGCGTGACGATCCCGATCGCCGAGGGGGTGAGCGCGTTCGCGTCCTTCGGTCGCACGTCGCGCGAGCCCGCCCGCAGCGACCTGTTCGCCGGCGATGACGACCTCAATGCGGGGAACGTCGGGGACCTTGGCGACTTCACCCGCGTGAAGCCCGAGACGGTGCACGACACGGAGTTGGGCCTCACCCTCGCGCGCCCCGCCTGGGACCTCTCGGTGAACCTCTACAGTATGGACTTCCGGAACGACATCGCACGCATCGGTGCACCGACGGCGTCCGGCGCGGTGTTGCGCCGCAACGTCGGGGCGAGCTACCGGCGCGGCGTCGAACTCGACGCGCGGTGGCGACCCGTGCCGCGCGTCGCGC
>JACMLI010000376.1 GCA_014379705.1 Gemmatimonadaceae bacterium | reverse complement strand
CGAGATGTCGTATGTACCACCACCGAGATCGAATACGGCGATCTTTTCGTCCTTCTTCTTGTCGAGACCGTAGGCGAGTGCAGCCGCAGACGGCTCGTTGATGATGCGGAGCACATCGAGCCCGGCGATCTTGCCGGCGTCCTTGGTAGCCTGGCGCTGGGAGTCGTTGAAGTAGGCCGGGACCGTGATGACGGCCTTGGAAACGGCGTGGCCGAGGTAGTCTTCGGCGGTCTGCTTCATCTTCTGCAGGATCATCGCGGAGACTTCGGGGGGCGTGTACTTCTTGCCCTGCACCTCGACCGTGACGAGGTCATTCGCCCCGGTGCCGACGGCGTAGGGCACGCGCTTCGACTCCTCGGTGACCTCGCTCATCTTGCGCCCCATGAACCGCTTGATCGAGAAGACGGTGTTCCGGGGATTGGTGACGGCCTGACGCTTGGCGATCTGGCCGACCAACCGCTCGCCGTCCTTGGTGAAGCCCACGACGGAGGGGGTCGTGCGACCGCCTTCGGAGTTGGGGATAACGACCGGATCGCCCCCCTCGAGAACGGCGACAACCGAGTTGGTGGTTCCTAGATCGATACCGATGACCTTATCAGGCATTGTTCAGGCAGGTTGCGGGGTGAGCATTTGTGGATCGGAGCCCGGTGCTGTCGCCAATGCAATCGGGAGACCCGGTTGGGCGGTCAAAGTGACAGTGGTACGGCCGAAACCGAGCGCAGTTTCGGCAGGGGCGCCGACTGAACCTGCGGGGGTGGCGCAGGGAACGGATGTGGCTACGTTGGCGTGGCCGACGGGCTGGTCGGGATACCCGGCCTCCAGGGGGAGTGTCGCGCCAGGAAGCGCTGCACCGGGGCCGCAACTTCGAATACCCGCCGAATCGTGATTCCGATCTCCGACGACAATCCGACGCTGCGTACGCCGGTGATGACCTGGGCCATCCTGCTGGCGACGATCGGCATCTGGTTCGTCGTGCAAGGCGGAGGGTTCGACGCGTTCAGGCTCGCGGCCAGCGTGTGTGAATACGGCATGGTTCCGGGCGAGGTCTCGCATCAGGCCGCCCTCGGAACGCAGGTCCCCATGGGGCAGCACGACGGGAAGTTCTGGGCGTGTTCGGTCGATGCGGAGCCGATCAACTTCTTCACGCCGATCACGTCGATGTTCCTGCACGGAAGCTGGGCGCACCTGCTCGGCAACTGCCTCTTCCTCTGGGTCTTCGGCAACAACGTCGAGGACTCGATGGGACGGGTGCGCTTCCTGAGCTTCTACGTGGTTTGCGGCCTGGTCGCGGCAGGGGCGCACATCGCCTTCTCGCCTGCCTCGCCCATCCCCACGGTCGGCGCATCAGGCGCGATCTCGGGGGTCCTGGGCGCGTACCTGCTCCTGTATCCGCGCGTTCGGGTGAAGGTGCTGATCCCGATCATCATCATCCCGTGGATCGTCCACGTGCGCGCGTGGGTCGTGCTGTTGATGTGGTTTGCGTGGCAGGTGCTGAGTGGCATCGAGATGCTCGGCCAGCTGCGCAGCGAGGTATCGGGAGGCGTGGCGGTATGGGCGCACGTCGGGGGATTTGTCGCGGGGTTGCTGTTGATCCGCCTGTTCGTGAACCGCGACCTCGTCGCCCGGCGCACCGCGCTCGGCGACGCGAAGTGGGCGTTCGAACACGAACCGCAGGCGCGCTGACCATGTACCTCGCACGCGTGGTGGGCCGGCTTGTATCGACGCAGAAGCAGGAAACGCTGCACGCGATTCCGCTGCTGTGGATCCAGCCGATCGGTTGTTCGGGTGCGAATGCCGGGAAGCCGCTGGTGGCGATCGACCGGATCGGCGCGGGACCCGGGGAAACGGTCGTGTACATTACGTCTCGCGAGGCGGCCGTGACCCTCGACAATCCCTTTGCCGCAGTCGACGCGGGGATCGTGGCGAAGGTGGATTGGTGCGACGTCGGCGAGACGCGCACGCTGGCCGACGAGTCCCTTCCCACGCCTGCCTAACCAGACCGCATGTTCATCGCGCAGGTAGTCGGCGACGTCGTCGCGACGCATCGCCACGGGGAGCTCGGGGGGCGCAAGCTGCTCCTGGTTCGGCGTGAGTCGCTCGACGGCGAACTCGAAGGGAGCGAGGTGATCGCCCTCGACGTCATCGGGGTCGGCGTGGGAGAGCGTGTGCTCGTGGTACAGGAAGGCGGTGCGGCGCGGTCGCTGTTCCAGAGTCCGAAGATCCCCGCGCAGGCGGTGGTCGTGGGGGTGGTGGACTCGGTGGACCTGGGTTCGGGCGTGGAGGGCGTTGAAGGCGTTGAGGGCGTTCTTGGGGGGCGGAGGTCATGAGCCAGGATCTGCAGGCGCTGGCGCGGCAGATTGCGCATGAACTGGCGGCTGGGGATCTCGCGGCGCCGAGTGCGGGTGCTGGGGGGCCCCCCCGAACTCAAATTGGGGGCGTTCCCGCTGGAACGCACAACCATCCTGTCCCCGCTCCAACCACAAACCCGCCGGTCGCGGCCCCCCTTGGCGTCCGCTTCGTGCGCCAGAACGCGCGCATGGCCGACTTCATCGACCACACGCTGCTCAAGGCCGAAGCCACGCGCGCCGAAGTCGAGAAACTGTGCGACGAGGCGAAGGAGCATCGGTTCGCCGCCGTCTGCGTCAACGCCGCCTGGGTCCGCCTGTGCGCCGAGCGCCTGCGCGGCACCGACGTCCAGATCGCGACCGTCGTCGGATTCCCGTTAGGCGCGACCACCTCGGCGAGCAAGCGCGCGGAGACCGAGCTCGCCGTCACTGATGGGGCCACCGAGATCGACATGGTCGCGGCCGTCGGCCACATCAAGAGCGGGGACTGGTCGCACGTGGCCGACGACATCGCGGCCGTCGTCGCCGGGGCGCAGGGACGCCTCGTGAAGGTCATCATCGAGTCCGCCGCGCTCACGCCGGTCGAGATCATCAAGGTCTGCGCGATCGCCAAGGAAATGGGCGCGCACTACGTGAAGACTTCGACCGGCTTCCACGCGGCCGGGGGGGCGTCCGCCGAGGCCGTGGCCCTCATGCGGATGGTCGTGGGCGACGCCCTGGGGGTGAAGGCGTCAGGGGGCGTACGCGACTGCGAAGCCGCCCTCAAGATGATCGCGAACGGCGCCACCCGGATCGGGACCTCGAGTGGCGTTTCGATGGCCAAGTGCCTGGGTCCGGGGCCACTCCCCGTCACCGACCTCCTCTCACTCGCTTCAGGGCACGTCGGCTCGTGCCATACGTGTTCGGCGGCGGCCGCTGCTCCCCGGGACGCGTACTGATCAGGTTAGCGTGGCCGTAATGGTGCCAGACCCGGCATCGAAGGCGGTCGGGAAGACGCGCAGCGACTGCGTCGCGGGGCCCTGGACCACAGCGCCACAGAGTACCGGGCGCTCTCGTCGATCTGCACGCACGAGCAGTGCACGGTGACCGGGTTCTCCGGGGGCGTGCTGCGCTGCCCCTGCCACGGCTCGCGCTACAGCACGTCGGGCGCTGTGGTCCAGGGCCCCGCGACGCAGTCGCTGCGCGTCTTCCCGACCGCCTTCGATGCCGGGTCTGGCACCATTACGGCCACGCTAACCTGATCAGT
>JACMLI010000046.1 GCA_014379705.1 Gemmatimonadaceae bacterium | reverse complement strand
GAGTTGAAGACCGTGAATCGCAACCCGTCGAAGCGCACGAGCCCATCGAAGGTCGCGGCCCAGATGTAGCCGGTTCGATCCTGGATGATGCGGTTGATGGAGTTGACGGGAAGGCCGTCCTTCACCGTCCACGATTCGTGCACCCACGAGTGTGCGCCAGCGGTACTCGCCGTCGCACTACCTCCCTGCCCCTGCGCTTCCGATGTCGTGGGTCGCACGAGCAGCAACGCGAGCGCGGTCCCCCGGACGAGAAGCGCGATCGGGATGTGCAACCGTCCGCCAAAGCGACGATGACTTCGATCAAGGGGCGAAGTACTCCTCACTCAGTCTTTCCAGCTGCGCCCGCGAGACCTGGAATCAGAAACACCGAAACCGGGGGTGGGGGGATGGGAACGCTGGTAGCCAGGCGGTATCCGACGATCCGCTTGCTCGAGGCGGCAGACCACACGTACGTCGAATGTGGCACGGGCGGCAAGGCGTGGAAGTGCTGGGGAGGCAAGACCGGCGGAACGGCAGTGCGCGTGGCGTGGGCCACGAGCGCACGGACGCCGTGGCGCCGACTCGCGGTTCCGAAGCGACGGTGAATCCGCAGCGGCCCCGGGAGCGAAACCACCCGGGGCCGATCTCTAGTTGACATTCTACCAGAACGCGTGAATACTCTAGTAGAACGCCTACTAGAGGTCCACCCGGTAGATGTCACCCCGTACCGATGCCGCCGAGCGCGACTCCCTGCTCCAGGGAACGCTCGACCTCCTGATCCTGCGCATCCTCGCACTGGGCCCCCACCACGGGCACGGGATCACCATCTCGATCCTCACGCGCTCCGGCGACACGCTCCTCGTCGACCACGGGTCGCTCTATCCCGCGCTCCAGCGGCTCGAGCAGCGCGCCTGGATCAAGGGCGCGTGGGGCGTCTCGGAGAACAACCGCCGGGCGCGCTTCTATTCTCTGACCCCGGCAGGTCGCAAGCAGTTTGCGCTCGAGACGACCCGCTGGAACCGACTCGTCGAGTCCATTGCCCGGGTCATGGAGCCGGGCCCAACGCCGGAGAGTGCCTGATGTTCGGCCGCCGCTCCCAGCACGACTTCGAGGACGAGATCCGCTCCCACATTGCGATGGAGGTCGAGCGGCTCCGCAAGCAGGGGATGGCTCCGGCCGACGCCGAGCGCGTGGCGCGTCGCTCGTTCGGCAACGTGGGCGTCATCGAGGATCGCTTCTATCACGCCCAGCGCTTCGCGTGGCTCCAGGACGCGGGCCGCGATGTGCGCCACGCATGGCGCGCGCTGCGTCGCCAGCCGGCATTCCTCATCACATCCGTCGCCACGCTCGCGCTCGCGATGGGAGCGGTCACGGGGATGTTCAGCGTCGTGAAGACGGTGCTGCTCGAGCCGCTGCCATTCACCGGGGCCGAACGCCTCGTGGCGGTCTCCGGCGCCTCGCCCGGCTCGGACCTGCCGGAGCGCTTTGCGTTAGGCAACGAGTTCTACCTCCACTACAAGGAGCGCTCGACGCTCATTGACGGCCTCTTCACGTTCACCAGCGGGATGTCCACCGTGCGAACGGATGACCGCGTGGAACGCATGGGCATGGCGTGGCCATCGAACGACATCTACCCCACGCTGGGCGTGGTGCCCCAACTCGGGCGGCTCCCGGTGCCGGAAGACGGCAACCGTGCCGTGGTGATCAGCGACCAGCTCTGGAGCACGTGGTTCGGGCGCGACCCGGCGGTGATCGGCAAGTCGTACTTTGTCTCGGACAGCATGAAGCAGGTCATCGGGGTCATGCCTCCAGGGTTGGACTTCCCGGCGGAGAACACCATGCTCTGGGTCTCCGGGGAGATCCGGCCGGAGGACCTTCAGGTCGGCGAGTTCGACGGCGCCGTCATCGCACGCATGAAGCCCGGCGTTACCATCGCGCAACTCGAGAGTGAGCTGACGCGAATCGCGAAGGAGATCCCGGCGCGGTTCGGCGGATCTCCCGGATATGCGCGCATCCTCGAGAATCACCGTGCCGTCCTCGCACCGGTGCTCGAACGCATGGTCGGCCCCGCGGTCCGCACCTCACTCTGGGTGCTGCTCGCGGCCGTCTCGGTCGTGCTCCTCATTGCCTGCGCCAACGTCGCGAACCTCTTCCTCGTCCGCGCCGAGGGGCGCACGAGGGACATGGCGCTCCGTCGCGCGATCGGGGCGACGCGGGCGCGACTCGTCAGGCTGCAGCTCGCCGAGGCGTCCCTCGTCGCCGTCGCCGGTGGCATCCTCGCGATCGGCGTGAGTGCGGTGACGCTGCCGATGTTCCTGCGTGCGGCACCGGAGCAGATTCCGCGGCTGGCGCTGGCCGGGACCGACGCGTGGTCGGTCGCCGCCGCATTCGGCCTGACGCTGATCGTGGCCATCGCG
>JACMLI010000375.1 GCA_014379705.1 Gemmatimonadaceae bacterium | reverse complement strand
GCCGCCCGACGCACGACCACCGAGCTTACCAACGACGCGATGTCGGCGCTCTTCCAGGGCGTCGTCGAGGCGACCGAGGAAGCGATCTACAACTCGATGCTCAAGGCGACCACCGTGACGAGCCGTGGACGCACCATCGACGCCCTGCCGATCGATCGCCTGCGCGAGGTACTGCGAAAGTACAACGTCGCGGCGCGATGAAACGGGCGTGGCTGGTCGGCATCGTCGCGACCATCGCCTGCGTGGGCTGTGCGCGACGCGCTGCCCTCACGAATCCGGGGGCGAAGGCCTACACGGCCGTTGCACCTGATTCCTTCGACGTCGAGATGGTGACGACGAAGGGCCCGATGATCGTGCGCCTGCACCGGGACTGGTCGCCCCTCGGCGTGGATCGCTTCCACGCCCTCGTCAGGCAGCGCTACTTCGACGACGTCGCCTTTCACCGGACCATCCGGAACTTCGTCGCCCAGTTCGGGATCCATGGCGACACGACCGTCAGCGCCGCGTGGCGGGGCAAGTCGATCTCGGACGAGCCCGTGAAGGCCACGAACCGGAAGGGAACGATGTCCTACGCGCGTGGCGGTCCGAACACGCGCACCACCCAGTTGTTCTTCAACACGGTGGACAACACGCCCCGGCTCGACACGCTGAACACGTTCGGCTTTCCTCCGATCGGAGAGGTCGTGAGCGGACTCGCCGTGCTCGACTCCCTCAACTGGGAGTACAGTGGCACGCGTGGCGGCCAGACCTTCCCCGGCCCGTCGCAGGATTCGGTGTCCCGGCAGGGGAACGCGTATCTCCGTCGCACGTTCCCGCGTCTGGACTACATCGTGACGGCGCGCGTGAAGAAGAAGTACTAGCCCTGCTGGGACGGGGCGTCGTGGCGCGATCTACCCGGAACATCTCTCGAGAACGCGCGGTACCCCTGACTGCTCGGACTCTCCAACAGGATGCGACTCATGCATATGCGACGTGTGCTACCGATCGTCGGGCTCCTCTTCGTATCGGCTGGGTCCGTGCAGGCGCAGGGCCTTTCGTTCTGGCTCGGGGGAGCCCGGCCCACGGGCGACACGACCGCGATCGCCCTCAGGACCTCCGAGATGTACGCCGGTGTGCAGTTCGACCTGCCCCTCTTTCCGGTCGCCATTCGCGCCGAGGGGATGACGGCCGTGAGCGGGTTCCGAAAGGCACCGCGCACCTTCATCGCGAATGCCGTGGTTCCCCTGCGACTGCCAGGGATCCAGCCGTACGCCATCGCCGGATACGGGGCCTATTCGTACGGGAAACCTTCAGAGGTCCGTGGGTATAACTACGGCGCTGGCGTTCGATTCGGGCTCGGTCGCACCGGAGTGTTCGGTGAGGTCAGGCGCCACGAGAAGCTCCGCAAGAACGTCGCAACCGTTGGCATTACCCTCTGACGCCGGAATCCCCTTCTGGGCGCAGAGATGAGATGAGCGCATGTTCGCCTCGAGCGGACATGCGCTCATTGTTGTTTGCGCGCGGCCTTGCGCTCAGCAGCTGATCGGCGAATTTCGGCGGCTCCCGCGGTCATTCTCCCTCCTCGCCCATCGCATGTCCTTCTCCTGTCGAGCGTTCGTCCTGGCTGCCTGCATCGCGTCCCCCCTGGTCGCCGGCGCCCAGTCCATCGCCGATCGCTATCGCGCCACGGCTAATCGCATCATGGACGCCGCGGTGGCCGACAGCTTCGCGTGGAACCGTATCGCGGAGCTCACCGAGCGCTTTGGTCACCGATTCAGCGGGAGCCAGAGCCTCGAGCAGGCGATCGACTGGATCATCGTCGAGATGACGAAGGATGGGCTTGACGGCGTGCGTGGCGAGAAGGCGATGGTACCCCGCTGGGTGCGAGGGGCGGAATCGGCCGAACTCGTGCTGCCGCGCCGCCAGAGCCTGCCCATGCTCGGCCTTGGTGGTTCGATCGCCACGCCCCCTGCAGGCATCAGGGCCGAGGTGATGGTCGTGACGTCATTCGACGACCTCAAGGCGAAGGGAGCGCAGGCGAAGGGGAAGATCGTCTTGTTCAACGTCCCATTCACCAACTACGGACAGACGGTCGCCTACCGGCGGGAAGGCGCGGTCGAGGCGGCACGCGCCGGTGCGGTGGCCTCGCTGATTCGGTCCGTCACGCCCTACTCGCAGCGCACCCCGCACACGGGATCGATGCGCTACGACTCGACGGTCAGGAAGATCCCCCATGCGGCCATCACGCCGGAGGACGCCGACATGATCGTGCGCTTCTCGGCGCGCGGGGAACGGGTGGTGGTGAAGCTCACCATGTCGGCGCGCACCATGCCCGACGCGCCATCACGCAACGTGATGGGCGAGTTGCGCGGGACCGAGCGCCCGGACGAAGTCATCGTGATGGGCGGGCACATCGATTCGTGGGACGTGGGCCGCGGCGCGATGGACGATGCCGGTGGCGTCGTCGCAGCGTGGGAGGCCATTCGCATCCTCAAGAAGCTGGGACTGCGCCCGCGCCGGACGATCCGCGTGGTGGGATGGACAAACGAGGAGAACGGCGGGCGTGGTGGCCAGGCGTATCGCGATGCGCACCGCGACGAGGCGAAGAACCACGTGCTCGCCATCGAGTCGGATGGCGGCGTGTTCCGGCCGTTGGGATTCGGGTTCACCGGGCCGGATTCGGCGATGGCGATCATCAAGCAGGTGGGCTCGCTGCTCGACTACATCCGTGCCGGAGAAATCCAGAAGGGCGGGGGCGGCGCAGACATCGCACCGATGATGGCGCTTGGAGTTCCCGGCATGGGGCTGAACGTCGACGACACGAAGTATTTCTGGTACCACCACACCGACGCGGACACTGTGGACAAGCTCGATCCGCGCGAGGTCGCGCTGTGCGCGGCGGCGATGGCGGTGATGGCGTACGTGGTGGCCGACATGCCCGAGCGGTTGCCGACGGCCGTGAAGTAGTGTGCGTGACGCCCCCGCCCGGGCGGGGGTCCTTGTGGAGGGACAGAAGGGTCGCAAGTTTTTCGTCTGAGGCCGCCACCCTGGGCGGACCGTCCCACGTCGATGCGCTCCGATTCCGATCGAGGGGAAGGGCATGGCGAAAGAGGATGCCATTGAGCTGGAAGGCGTGATCACCGAGGTCCTGCCTAACGCCACGTTCCGCGTCGGCGTGCAGGGCGGCCATGACATCCTGGCGACGCTTGGCGGCAAGCTCCGGCAGCACCGCATCAGGATCCTGGCGGGGGACGTCGTGAAGCTCGAGGTGTCCCCGTACGATCTTTCGAGGGGTCGTATCACCTTCCGCTACACCAAGCCTCCCCACCATTCGGTGAGCTGAACCCCCGGTTCGCCGGTCAGGTGTGAAGGGCGTGTGAAAAAAGCAACCCGCCCCCTGAGCGACGTGCCGAATCGGGTGTTCCTCACCCTCACGGAGCCCCTTCCATGTCTCGCTTTCTCAGGGCCGCCCTCGTGGCGTCCGTCGTCGTTGGCAGTGCCACCCGCATTCCCGCCCAGGCGCCCAACCCCCTCGTGGGGAAGTGGAGCATCGAATACGAACGCGGGCGCCGCATGGAGAACGGTGAGGCGACGCCGATCATGGGCACCGGTCAGGTGACTTTCACGCAGGCCGGCGACAGCCTGATGGCCACGCTGCAGGCGGCTCCGCGCCCCGATGGCACCACGCCGCCTCCCACGTCGTTCGGCGGCAAGATGACGGCCGAGGGTGCGCAGTTCGTCCAGGAGCAGGTCGCACAGGTCAATGTCAACGGCGAAGTGCGGGACCAGAAGATCACGCTCAACTGGACCTTCAAGGCCTCGGGCGACGTGCTGACCGGAACGTTGAAGCGCGACCTGCCGATGATGGGTCCGACGCCGCCGTCGCCGGTGAAGGGGACGCGGGTGAAATAGGGCGGACGGGCAGGTCGAGAGACGCTGGGCACGCTGCTCTCGCAGGTGCGACGAACTCGCGTCAGTCGGATCGAAACCAGATCACCGCGTTCACCACGAGCAGCAGCGAGAACAACACCGCCAACCCGAAGGCGCGCATGGCCGCGCCCGCGTTGGCGGGGCTGAACCGGGTGATTCGGAGCTGCATCTCGCCCGGACTCACGCTGTCCGGTGTCAGGCGCACGGCGTACCGGCCCGCATCGGCGACCCTGATGATGAAGAGCAGGTCAAGGGCGGGGCGATTCTCGCGGCCCTTGGCGCGGGGGGCGTCGGGACGGCTCACGAGGGCGAGCCGACCCGTCGAGTCCGTGACCGACACGTCCCACGATTCGGCCGCCTTGACGGCCTCGCGCGAGCCGGCGGCGAACACCCAGTAGCTCCCTGACGAAGGGAAGTCGACGACCTGCGTGGGTTGGGCCGGGAACGTGGCCACCACGGAATCCCGGTTCCGCGTTTCCACGTCGCGGACGCCACGCACCGCCACCACGCCGGCAAAGACGCAGAGTGGGGCGGTGAAGAAGAGGGCGCGGCGCAGTCGCGTCGCCATCCTCAGGCGACCGGGGCACGCGGCGGGACCGAGACGACGGGAACCTTGCGCGCCTCGAGCCTGCCGTTGAGCGCGGGCACGTCGACCTGCAGCAACGCGTCGAGCTTGCGGAGTTCCACGTCGAGTTCGGCGGCAAGTTCCGTGAAGACTTGCTGCGCACCGCTTGTCGGCCGCATGTCCCCCGTTTCGAGGGATCGCTGCAGCGCGGCCAGCTTGTTGTTCAGCTTCACGGGATAGTTCAACGCATCGCGGGGGCTGCGGTTGCGCACCTGGTACAGGGCTTCCTCGACCGCGGTGAGCGCCGCCGCGATGCGTTGCGCGTCGGTCGTGATGCGGGAATCGGCCGCCTGCGTGGCGCGTGCCTCCACCTGCGCGCGCACGGCGCGTACCTGGACCACGGCGCGATTGGCCGCGCTCACCCGGTCGCGAATCTGCACCGCGAGGTCGAACTGTGCCTTGAGGTCTGCGTCGCTGAACTCGGTGAGCCGCGGATGCTTCACGATGCGGAACTTCTGCGCCTTCGTCTCGCCGTTTGCGGTCACGCGGGCCTGGTACTCTCCCGGGGGAGCGAGCGGACCCTCCTCGGGGCGCGCGCTGCGCAGGATCATGCCGGGGAAGGTGAAGGCGCCCGGGTACCGCAGGTCCCACACGAAGCGATTGAGTCCGCCGCGACGCGTCGGGTTGCCGCCGGCCGATGGCGGACCGAGGCTCTCGCCCATGGTCGCGGCACGTCCGGGCACGACGGTGTCGCCGGGGATCGACGAGAAACGCCTGACGATTGCGCCCGACGCATCGAGGACCTCGATGACGACGCTGTCTGCGAGCCGGGACAGGTGATAGTCGACCACGGCGTCGGTGAGGCGGCGCGTGGCGTTGCGCATCGTGAAGAGCGCGAGGTTCGGCTTGATCGCGTCCGCGCTCATCTGCCGGAGGACATCGATGTCGTCGAGGATCCACATCGAACGCCCGTGTGTCGCGACGACGAGATCGTGGGCCTCCACCTGGAGGTCGGGGACCTGCACGTCCGGCATGTTGAGGCTCAGTGGTTGCCAGCGCGTCCCGTCCTCGAACGACACGTACACGCCATGTTCGGTGCCGGCAAAGAGCAGTCCCTTCTTCCACGGGTCCTCGCGCACCGCGTGCACGTAGGCGTCGCTGCGGAAGCCATCGGAGATGTTCGTCCACGTCACGCCGTAATCGGTCGTCTTCCAGACGTGCGCCGAGCGGTCACCGAGCTGGTAACGCTTGGCGGCGACAATCGCCTTCCCGGGCTCGTGGGCGGACGCGTCGATGAGCGAGACGCGCGAATGCTTCGGCAGGTCCTTCGGCGTGACGTTGGTCCACGTCGTGCCGCCGTCGCGCGTGATGTGCACGAGGCCATCGTCGGATCCGGTCCAGATCACGTTCGTCTCTCGGCGCGAGGGGGCGATCGTGAAGATCGTGCCGTAGAACTCGGGGCCATTCTGGTCGCGGGTGATCGGGCCGCCCGAATCGCCTAACGTGGAATCGGCATGGACCGTGAGGTCGGGAGAGATCTTCGACCAGCTCTGGCCGTCGTCGGTGGAGCGCCAGAGGTGCTGGGACGCGGCGTAGACCGTGTTGGGCTCGAGCGGCGCAAAGACAATGGGGAAGGTCCACTGCCAGCGCTCGGGGAGCGTGCCCGCGGCTTCGCCGGAGAAGAAGCGTGGCCAGGGTTGCACGTCGCGCGTGATCCCCGTGCTGCGATCATGACGCGTGAGCAGCCCTTCCTGGCTGCCGGCAAAGAAGATGTTGGGGTTGGTCGGATGCGTCGCGATGTACCCGCTCTCGCCGCCGCCCACGTCATAGAGCCAGTCGCCGAACGCGCCCTGCCCGCCATTGAACGTGTTGGTCTCGCGTGGCGTGCTGGGCAGGCAGAACGTGGAGTTGTCCTGTTGCGCGCCGCAGACATGATACGGCACGTCCTTCGTGGTGATCACGTGGTAGGGTTGTGCCGTGGGGACGCGCTGCGCCGTGAAGGTCCGCGCCGCGTCCTCCGTGACGGCGCCGCCACCATCGTTCGCGCTGATGAATCGCGAGCTGTTGTCCGGTGCGATCCACAGGTCGTGGAAGTCGGCATGCGTGCCCTGGATCGCCGTGGGGAACGTCCGCCCCCCGTCGTCGGAGCGCCAGAAATCCACATTGAGCACGTACACGCGATCCTTGAGCAACGGATCGGCGACGATGCGCGAGAAGTAAAACGCCCGCTGCCGCAGCTTGCGCTCCTCGTTGGCGCGTCGCCAGGTGGCGCCCGCGTCATCGGAGACGAAGACGCCCCCGGAATCGTTCTCCACGATCGCGTACACGCGATTCCCGTCCACCGGCGACACGGCGACGCCGATCTTGCCGATGATGCCGCGTGGCATGCCGGGATTGCGCGTGATGTCCACCCACGAGTCCCCGCCGTCGATGGACTTGAAGAGCCCCGATCCCGCGCCGCCTGACGAGAGCTTCCATGGCCGTCGATACGCCTGCCACATGGCGGCGTAGAGCACGCGGGGGTTCTTCTGGTCGATCGCGAGGTCGACGGCGCCCACGGAATCGCCGCGATAGAGCACCTTGTCCCACGTGCGCCCCGCGTCGACGGTGCGATAGACGCCGCGGTCACGATGCGTCTCGTATGGGCGTCCGAACGCCGCTGCGTACGCGACCGCGCCGTTCTTCGGATGAGTGCGAATGCGCGCGATCGCTTGTGTCTCGGCGAGGCCCTGGTGCGTCCACGTCCTGCCGCCATCGACCGATCGATAGATCCCGTCACCCTGCTGGATGTTGCCGCGCAGTTGGGTCTCGCCCATCCCGATGTAGACGGTGTCGGGACCCGACGCAGCCACCGCGACCGCGCCCACCGACGAGCTTCGGAGCTGGCCGTCGGTGACCGGGCGCCAGTTCAGTCCACCATCGATCGTCTTCCACAGCCCGCCACCGGTCGCGCCGAAGTAGTACTCACGGGGGCGCTGCTGACTCCCCGCAGCCGCGAGGGAACGGCCCCCGCGGTTCGGCCCGATGTTGCGATACTGGAGCGCCGCAAAGGCCGTGGCTGGCAGGGGCGTCGGAACGACCGGGCGTTGCTGCTGCGCGGCCGGAGTCGCGGGGCGCGGAGGCGGGGTGACCTGTGCCTCGACCACGGTACCGCCAATGAGCAGCGCCGGGCCAAGAGACAGGAGCACACCGCTCCTCCGCGGGCGAGGGACGGACATGTCAGGATGCCGTTGAGAGGGGGACGGGACGCACCGTCGACAACGTTACGAACCCGCGCGCCTCGCGGGAATGGTGGGGGGCAGACGGCTGGACCGCAGCGCGCCGCGCGGTCATCTTGCGCACCCCCCACGCTTCTCGCGCAGTCCATGTCGATCATCGAAGACCTCGAACGGCAGCTCTCCACGACGTACGCCCTTCGGACGCCCGGGTCGCGCGCCCTGCACGAGCGCGCCCAGCGGGTGATGCCCGGGGGCGACACGCGCACCGGGACGTTCTATCCGCCGCACCCCACGTTCATGGAACGGGGCGAAGGATCGGAGCTTGTCGACGTGGACGGGAACCGCTACGTCGACTTCCTCGGCAACTACACATCACTCATTCATGGTCACGCGGAGCCGCGCATCGCTGCGGCGATCAGCGAACAGGCGAGCCGTGGCACGGCGCTTGGCTACCCGAGCGAACAGCAAGTGGCGCTCGCCGAAGTGATCTCGGCGCGGATGCCGTCGATGCAGCAGCTCCGGTTCTGCAACAGCGGGACCGAGGCCGTGATGAACGCGATCCGTTGCGCGCGCGCGTTCACGGGGCGCCGCATGATCGTGAAGATCGAGGGGGGCTACAATGGCGCGTACGATGCCGCGCAAGTCAGTGTGAATCCGGGGCCACATACGCCCCCGTACCCGACCGGCGTTCCCGAAGGCCCCGGCGTTTCACCAGGCGTGATTTCCGAGGTGCTCGTGGCGCCCTTCAACGACCTCGAGACGCTCACCTGGATCCTGACGCGATACGGGCGCGATATCGCGGCGGTGCTCATCGAGCCTGTGGTGTCGATGGCGGGTATGCTGTTGCCGGACGTCGGCTACCTCCAGGGGGTCCTCGCCGCAGCGCGTGCCGTTGGCTCGCTCACCATCTTCGACGAGATCGTCACGTTCCGCCTGTCGACGGGGGGAGTTCAGGGCATGCTCGGCATCGAACCCGACCTGACGACGCTGGCCAAGGTAATCGGGGGTGGACTGCCGGTCGGTGCCTTCGGTGGGCGCGCCGAGGTGATGGCCGTGTTCGATCCGCGGCGTGGTGGCACCATCTCGCACAGCGGCACCTACAACGGCAACAACGCGACGATGGTCGCTGGACTCGCCGCGTTGGAAACCTATGGCGTCGATGACGTCGCCATGCTCGACGCACTCGGGGCGCGGATGCGCGCGGGTTTGCAGCGCGAGATCGACGAGCGCGGGGTGCTCGGATGCGTGCAGGGGGTCGGCTCGCTGGCACACGTGCACTACTGCGCCGGGCCAGTCCGCACGTATCGCGACGCGCTACGTACACCGCGAGCAACGTCCCGCCTCACGCACCTTGGACTGCTGCTGCGCGGCTACCTCGTGGCGCCGCGCAACCTGCTCGCCGTCAACACCGCCATGACCGATGCCGAAGTCGACGGCCTGTGCGTTGCGTTCGGCGAAGTCCTGGACGTGGGCCGCGACGTGTTTCCGCGCATCGGCGTGGGGAGCGCAATGGCGGGCACGTAAGGGCGAGAGCGTCCGCGAGATCGTGGCGGCCGACGCGGCGAAAGAGATTGGAGTAGTCGAGCATCAGCGGGAGCGGCGCGCGCCCATGACGAGGGTGAGGACGATCGGAATGCCGACCAGCACGGCGTGACCGGCGATCATCACCGGCGTCGTCGAGGTGAAACGTGGCATGGCGTGCAGTTGGCTCAGGGGAAGGACAACAAGGTTCATTCCCATCCAGATCACGACACCCCATGCGAGGCCGGTCAACACCTGGCGTGGCATCGTGGACGTCATGGCGCGCACCACGCCCAGTCGACTCAGCATCACGGCGAAGATCGTCGTCCAGATGCCGGCGATGACGTAGTGCAGACCCACGCCCAGCGTCGCGGTCGCCGCGCCGCCATCGCGCGCGACCGGACCGATGAGGCCAGCCGCGATGGTGTGGAGGATACGCACGAGGTTCATGCCTCCCGTGGCCATGAACTGGACGCCGAGGGCGAGGCATAGATCCAGCGAACCGACGATGAGCGTCGCCTGAAGGACCGACGTCCACGGGAGGGGGACGCTACCCGAGTGCGGGAGGGTCACGGAGGTCATGCGAGCGCCTGGGCTGGGGTGCCCGAGGATGCGCGAGATGGTGCGTCGGCGCTTGTATGATCATGGCTGAACGCAACTTGCGTGACCCCGCCACTCACTCCCTGAAAATCGCCGATAGCCCCACGGTTCGGGCGAGGGGCCAAAGGAGAGCCCATCGTGGCAGCGTGCCTGCTACGCGCCCCTTTCCCGCTTTTCGCCCCGTGGCGCGAGCTTCGCACGCCGCGCCCGCCCGCGAGCACGCCTCGATCGTCCGACACCCGCTGACAGCGTTGGATGGATCGATCGACCTGCTCCGGGCCGACTACCTGACGCATTGCTTCGCGCCGCATTGGCACGAGGCGCTCGTCATGGCCGTCGTCGAGGGAGGGGTCATGCGGACCCGGATCGGACGGCGCACCGTGGTGGTGCCGGCTGGGTCGCTTGCCATGGTGCTTCCGGGCGAGGTGCACACCGGAGAGGCCACGTCTCCCGACGGGTTCAGCTATCGCGCGGCGCACCTGCCACCGGCGGTGATCGACGCGCTCGCCGTCGACGGATGCACGCTGGAGTTTGTACCTCCCGTCGTCGCCGATCCTGCGATCTCCGATGCGTTCGTGCGCGCCCACGCGCACTGGTCGGCGCCCGGGGTCGACCCGCTCCGCGAGGGCCAGTTCCTGGATGCCCTGGCCATGTTGGCGACGCGACATCGCGGTGAGCGCCGCGCCGCGACCTCCGCCCGAGAGCCGCGCCTGATCGCCCAGGTGCGCGACTACCTCGAGTCGCACCACGCGCGGGTGGTGACCCTCGCCGAGCTTGCCACGCTGACCGGGCGTAGCGCCTTTCACGTGAGCCGCGTCTTCCGCGAGCACGTCGGGCTTCCGCCGTATGCGTACCTCGCCCAGGTCCGTCTGCATCGGGCGCTCGCGCTGCTCGCGCGCGGCTACTCCGCGACGACAGTTGCGCACGAGACCGGTTTCGTCGACCAGAGTCACTTTTCGCGCCAATTCAAGCGGAGCATGGGGATGGCGCCGGGCCACTATGCCCGCGAATGTGGATTGAGCCAGCTTTCGCCACGGGGACGCCTGCCCCTCGTTCCGGAACTGGCCAGTGCCTGACGTGTCACCCTGTTTCAGCCGAAAAGTGTCGACTCCGTTTTCACGCCCCGGTTTCGCCTGGAAGTCGAGTCTGACCCCGCTGTTTCTTGTCGGCGCGGTGTTGCCCATGCGTGCCGCGACCCCCGCCGCGGAAACGGCGATCTTCTCGGCAGGTTGTTACTGGACCGTCGAAGCGGTGTTCGAACACGTTCGCGGAGTCACGCTGGTGGAGGCGGGCCTCAGCGGCCGCGAGGTGCCGGGCAGGGCGTACCTCCGGAACCCCACGGGCACGACCGGACCTGCCGAGGCGGTGCGCGTTACCTGGGATCCGTCGAAGGTGACATATGAGGACCTGCTGCGCGTGTTCTTCACGGCGGCGCACGATCCCACGTCGACCGACCGGCAGGGGCCCGACGTGGGCGCTCGCTACCGGTCCGTGCTCTGGGTCGCAAACGACAGGCAGCAGCAGGCGGCGGTTGCCGGGATCGCGCGACTCGAGGGAGCAAAGACGTTCGCCAGGCCCATCGTCACCCAGGTGGCGACGGCGGGCGCCTTCAACCTCGTGCCCGAAGACCAGCAGGACTTTGTCGAGAAGAATCCTGGCCACCCGTACGTGGTGACCTGGGATCGTCCGCGTCTCGCGCGCTTCAAGTCCTCGCTTCCCACGCTCTTCCGCGAGCGCCGGTGAGCAGCGTCGAGGCACCGGGCGACCTGCCCATGGAGGACGCCTTCGACGCCGATGAGGCGCTCAAGGAGAAGGTTTCGTTCTGGAAGGCGCTTGGCGTGGCGGCACTCGCATACACGGGCGTCGGGATCCTCGAGGCCACGGTCGACTTCACCCTGTCACGCGTGAGCGGCTCCCCGCGGGACATACCCACGGTGTTGCGCACGCAGGTGCCGTGGTGGGTGCTCTGGATCATCTTCGCGCCGGCGGTGCTTGTCCTTGCGCGCCGCTATCGGTTCGATTCGCCGCGCTGGCCGAGAAGCGCGGTGGTGCACGCGGGCCTTGGCGGCATCATCTCGCTGTCGCACTCCACGCTCTACGCCATCATGTCGCCGTACGTGCTCGGGATTGCGGTGGCCGCCACGCCATGGGCGCAGGCGCGAATCGTGCTCGGGCGGTACCTCTTCACGGACCTCATGACCTATATCGCCGCGGTGGGCGTGTACTGGTCGTACGAATACTTCAGGCACTTCCGGAGCTCGGCGCTCGCGGCGGCACGGTCCGAGGCGCAGGCGGCGCGCCTGCAACTCCGCCTGGCCGATGCGCGCATCCACGCACTGCGCATGGAGCTCAATCCGCATTTCCTCTTCAATGCGCTGAATTCCGTGGCGGGCCTCGTGCGCAAGCGCGAGCACGACGGCGCGATCGACATGCTGGCGCGCCTTGGCGAACTGCTCAGGACCACGCTCAATCGTGACATGCCCCCCGAGGTCACGCTCGCCGAGGAACTCGCCCTGTTGCGGCGCTTCCTCGACATCGAGCTGGTGCGCTTCGGCGACCGGTTGCGCGTCGTGTGGGAGGTCGAGGCTGGCGCGTATGACGCCTTCGTGCCGCCCCTGATCCTCCAGCCGCTCGTGGAGAACGCCTTGCGTCACGGGATCGCCAAGCGGTCAGGGGCGGGGCTGTTGCACGTGTCGGCTCGGCAGGTCGGCCTTCAGCTGGAACTGGTGGTGCGGGACACGGGGGAGGGTTTGGCGCCTCGCCCGGTGCGCGCCGAACGCCAGGGGATCGGATTGTCAAACACGCGCTCTCGACTCGAGGAACTTTACGGGGCCGAGGCGTCGTCGGTGGATCTCACCGACGCGCCGGGGGGCGGGGCCCGCGCACGCATCCTCCTTCCTTTCCACCTCAGCCGCGGACGGGAGCATGCCGCAGCCGGTGCCTGATCATTCGCACCCCCGGGTGCTGATCGTCGATGACGAACCCCTGGCGAGGGATTGCATCCGTCTCGCCCTCGCGACGCGGAGCGACGTGGTCGTCGTCGGGGAGTGCGGCGACGGGCCCCAGGCGGTGCAGGCGATCCAGGAGCTCGCGCCCGACATCGTGTTCCTCGATGTGCAGATGCCGGAGCTCGACGGGTTCGGCGTGATCGCCGAGGTGGGACCGGACCAGATGCCCCCGGTGGTCTTCGTGACCGCGTTCGACGCGCACGCGCTGCGCGCGTTCGAGGTGCACGCCCTCGACTACGTCCTCAAGCCGTTCGACGACGAGCGCCTCCTCGCCGCGTTCGACCACGCCCGGCTGCGGTGGCTCGAGCAGCGCCACGGCGCGTTAGGCAGGCAGCTCACGGAACTGGTGCGGGGGTGGGAAGGGAACGAGGGCCCCTCGGAACTCCCTCGCGGCCGCAGGGCGACACCGGAAGGCAACGTCGCGACCGAGGCGCCGACGGCCACCGAGCGCAAGTCGGGATACGTCACCCGCTTCACCGTGCGGAACGAGGGCGCGGCGCACTTCATTCCCGCCCTCGCCGTCGACTGGATCGAAGCCGAGGGGAACTACATCGTGTTGCGCGTGGGAGAGGCAAAGCACCGCGTGCGCGGCACCCTCCGCGATGTCGGCGCGAAGCTCGATCCCCGGCTCTTCGTGCGCATCCACCGGTCGGCCATCGTGAACATCGAGCGCATCCGCGAACTGCAGCCGTGGTTCGGCGGGGACTACGTCGCGATCCTCAAGAACGGCGCGAAACTCAAGGTGAGCCGCCGCCACGTGGCCCAGCTTCTTCGACCGATGGCGTAGTACCTGCGGCAGGAATGGACCTGGGGCTGCCAACGGGGTGGCGGGTTTGGGGCAGCACCGGAGCGGGGACTCGTGGCTGATGATTCGGTGTGACACGTTACGTGGTCATTCCGGGTCCGAATCCCGAGTCCCCCTTTCGAGCCGCATGACCTCAGTTGCCCCCACGCTTCCGGCGAGTGTCCCGCAGCGTCCCTCGCTGGCGCGTCGCCTCGTCGGTACCTGGGGACTTCGGCTCCTCGGCTGGCGCATCGAAGGCAACGTCCCCGATGCGCCACGCATCGTGATCATCGTGGCGCCGCACACCTCGAACTGGGATTTCGTGATCGGGTTCCTCACGTACCTGGCACTGCAGATCGATGCGACGTGGTTCGGCAAGCACTCGCTCTTCCGGTGGCCGGTGGGAACGGTGTTGCGGCACTTCGGGGGAATTCCGATCGAGCGGACCAGGTCGGCGAACATGGTGGACGTGCACGTGGCAGAGTTCCGGCGCCGCGAGCGGATGGCCCTCGCCCTCGCTCCAGAAGGCACGCGCAGCAAGGTGCCCGAGTGGAAGACAGGGTTCTACCACATTGCGGTGGGCGCTCGGGCGGTCATCGTGCCGATTGCCCTCGATTACGCGGTGCGTCGCGTGCGGATTTCCGCGCCGCTGGCCCCGACCGGGGACATGGACCGCGACATCGAAGCGTTGCGCCGGAACTTCACGGCGTCGATGGCGAGGATTCCCGCCGGGTACGTCGACTCGTGAGGCGCCTACTCATCGTCGCGCTCGCGCTCGCGCCTGCGTCGTGCGTGCGGCAGGACGCCGTGCGCGAGCCCGTGGTGGGGCAGTGGGTCTGGTCGCGCGACGATGCGACCCTGCTCACCGAGGGGCGGGCGGAACGAGCTCGCCTGAGGTCCGCCGTGTGGATCGGGACGCTCCTGCGTGACGGCCACGGCGTGCGCACGCAGCTCGGCATCTCGCCTGCGATGGTCGACGACGCGGCGACGACGCTCGTGATCCGTCTCGATGACTCGCTGCACCCGCTGGTGGATAGCCTCTCCACGCCCGCCCTGGCATTGGCGTTAGGCGACCGCGTGTCGGCCCTGCTCCACGCGGCCGGCGCGACCGGCGGGCACGCCACGCTCCAGCTGGATTACGACGCACCGGTACGGCTGCTCCCGAGGTGGGCCGCCGTCCTGCGGGTGTTGCGCGGGTCACGACTGCACGACCGGCCGGTGTGGATCACCTCACTCCTGGTGCACGTGGAGCAACGCGACTACGGCCGCTGGTTCGGCGGCGGCATCGATGGGCACGTGCTCCAGCTGTTCGACACGCAGGTCGAGTATACCGACGCCATGCAGCGAAAAGTCGAGCGCGTCGTCGCCAGCGCGGGCCTTCCCTGTGCGATCGGCGTCGGCGCGTTCGAGCGAGTCCTGGCGGGTGGTGCCCGCACGGAGCATCGCGCCTGGTTGCCGTGGGCGGCGCGCGCGATGCGCGAGGGCCGGGTGGACGCCCTCTGGATCTTCGCCGCGAATCGCCCCTATCACGCGATGCTTTCTTCTGTTGGTCTATGACGCCCCTGCGACGCGCCCTGCTGCTGCTCATGCTCTCCGCCGCGACGGCGTCTCCCTGCGGCGGGCCCGAGACGTATCCGATCAACGCCCCGCTGGTCACGCTCGACGCGCAGTTCGACGCCGTGCAGCTGGTGTCGGACGGGTTCGACGCGCGCGTGCGTCCGGAGTTGCGATTCCTCGCGCCGTTCCGTCGCACGCCCGGCGTGACGGACGCGCTCTGGCGCCACGTGTATGAGGACGCCGGCTGGAATTCGCCGCCGGGCTTCGAGTCCACGGCGACGTTCGCCCTGCCCGACACCCTGGCGCTGCACGCTGCCGTGGCCCGCGGAGACGCGCG
>JACMLI010000374.1 GCA_014379705.1 Gemmatimonadaceae bacterium | reverse complement strand
TATTCGCTCGCTTGTCCGGGATGACAGCAAGGCGAATCCGCGATGGCTATTCGCTCGCTTGTCCGGGATGACAGCAAGGCGAATCCGCGATGGCTATTCGCTCGCTTGTCCGGGATGACAGCAAGGCGAATCCGCGATGGCTATTCGCTCGCTTGTCCGGGATGACGAACATCGTCGTTAGTCCCCCCTGAGGGCGATTGCCGGGTCTACCCGCGCCGCGCGTTGTGCGGGGATCGCCAGTGCCGCGAGCGCGGACCCAAATAGCACGAGCCCGACCAGCGCGATCGACAGCACTCCCCCACCCTGCACCCCGGCGATGCGGCTCGCCAGGATGCGCGTGAGCCAGACACTCGCGATCGCGCCGGTCACGAGCCCGATGACCGTCGTGCGCGAACCTTCGCGCAGCACAAGCCGCACGATGGAATCCGTCGACGCGCCAATGGCCGCGCGCACGGCCAGCTCGCGGCCCCGCTGCGCCACCATGTACGAGAGCGCCCCATACAGCCCGAGCAGCGTGAGACCCAGCGCAAATCCCCCAAAGGTCGCCAGCAGCCCGGCGAGCACCCGTTGGGTCGCCGAATCCCGCTCGACGAGCGACGGCAATGGACTGACCCCCTCGAGTGCCAGTGCGTCGTCGACCGTCGCGACCTGTGTGCGCATCACCTCGCCGATCCCCGGGTCGTCGCCCCGCGCGCGGACTACGACGCCCATGAACCCCTGCGGATGCTGGGCATACGGCAGGTAGATGTCCGGCAGCTCCTCGCCCGCCACTGGCTTGCTCGTCTCGCCAACGACGCCGGCCACGGTGTAGAGTGACGAGTCCTGATGCGAACTACCATCTGGCGCGCCGAGCGCGAAGCGCTGCCCGAGCGCTTCACGGCCCCCGAAAAGCGTGCGCGCAAGGTCGGCGCTGACGACCGCCACCTTTGTCGCACGCGCATCGTCGGCATCGGTGAACGTGCGACCGCTGCGCAGCGGGATGCGCATCAGCTCGAGGTAGCCGGGAGTCGCGATCGTCACGCCGCCGCGAGGCGCCGTCACTGGATCGCGTGCGGCGCCTTCGGCGTAGGCAGGCATCGGTAGTGCACCACGCCCGAACGGGATCCCGAAGACGAACGCGGCCTCGGCAATGCGGGGATCTGTCTCGAGAGCCTCGATGAGTCGGTTCACTGTCCGCACCTGCGACACCGAATCCGGATAGCGACTCTCGGGGAGGAGCGTCTGCGCCGAGGTAACGCCGTCCGGCGTGAAGCCGAGCGGGCGCGCACCGAGTGCATAGACCGACGTCACGAGCAGCGACGCGCCGGTGAGCAGGATCATCGTGAACGCGACCTGCGCGCCAATCAGCACCTGCCGGAGCGCGGGCGCGAGTCCACCGCCGCTGCCACGCTCAGCACGGCGAAGGCCGCCGGCTATGCTGCGCCGGCTCAGGATCCACGCGGGTGCAAGGCCGAACACAATGCACACCGCGCTGCTCGCTGCCACCGCGAGCAGGAGCACGGACCATCCAGGATCGAGCGCTCCGGTGCTCGATGGGATCGGCGAGCCGAGCCAGGAGGGGAGGCGACTCTCGACCCCACGAAGCAACGCGACTGCGAGGGCGACACCGGCGCCGGCCGCAATGCCGGCGAGTACCACGCTCTCGGTGAGCAACTGCCTGACGAGTCGCCCGCGCGAGGCGCCCAGGGCGACCCGCAGCTGCAACTCGCCCTGCCGTGCCGCGGAGCGGGCGACCATGGCCCCGGCCACGCTCGCTCCGGCAATGAGGAGCATACAGGCCGCGGCCCCAAGCAGCGACAGCAGCACGGGGCGCGCTCGCCTCGTGTATTCGTCCTGCAGGTTGCCGAGCCCCATCCGCCATGCCGGATCCACGGTTCCGCCGAGCTGCGGGCGGACGATCGCGTCGATGCGTGCCTCGGCCTGCGCACGCGTCATGCCCGGGGGGAGTGGCAGGATGTACGGCATGCGCGGTGCGGGCAGCGGGCGCAACACCTCGGTGAATCGATTGATGTGCCACGTGTTCGCCGGTAGCACGCCCGCAATGGTGACGATCTCGGTCTCGGTGGGCCGGTCGCTCGAGTAGAGCCGCACCGATTCTCCCACCACGCCGGGACGTCCACCGAAGTGTTGCATCCACAGGCGATGGCTGATGAGCGCCACCGCCGGCGCTCCCGCATCGAACTCGTCGGGACGGAAGGCGCGGCCCATGGCCGGCGACAACCCCAGCGTCGAGAAGTAAGTCTCGGGCACCCACGCCCCCACGGCGGCCACCGGGCGTTCCTCGCCAGCGACGGTGAAGCCATCGAGGTCCCACGTGAACGCACCGGGGAACTCGCGATAGAGCGGCGCCCAGTCCACGTCGTCGAGGCGCGGCGCATTCGGGAAGCGGTCACGCGTCGGCGCCGTGAACATCTGGTACAGGCGATCAGCGTTGGGGTACGGGAGTGGGCGCACCAGGTAGGCGTGCACCGCGGCGTAGATCGCCGTGGTCGCACCGATGGCAATGGCAAGCGTACCGATCGCCGTCAGGCTGAAGGCCCGGTGACGACCCAACTGTCGCCAGGTGATGCGCGCGTCCTGGCGCAGCTCGTCGAAGACGGAGCGGCGATGCCTTTTCGATTCGCCCGCGCTGTCAGCCTCGCGGCAGAATTGCTCCGCATCGCCCACGTCGCCGAACTGCTCCAGCGCCGCGCGCCGCGCCTCCTCGGCGGACAGCCCCCCGCGCTGCAACTCGGCCGCGCGCAGGTCGATGTGCATCTGCAGTTCGTCGCGCACGTCGCGTTCGATGCGTCGCGCACTGCGCGGGACGCGCAGGTACTCCCGGATCCCTTTGAGCAGTTTCATGGCGTCCTCACGCAGGCTTGAGCAACCGGTCCACCGCGGCGGAGTAGCGGCGCCAGCGCGCCTCTTCCTCACGCAGGCGACGGCGTCCGGCGGCACCGAGGGTGTAGTACTTGGCGCGGCGGTTGTTGTCGGAGACGCCCCACGTCGCGACGAGCAGGTCATCGCGCTCGAGGCGGTACAGGGCCTTGTAGAGCGCCGCATCCACGACGTCGATCTCCCCGCCCGTCCGCTCGCGGATGGCGCTGGAAATGCCGTAGCCGTGCATGGGGCCGAGCACGAGGCAGCGGAGCACGAGGAGATCCAGGGTGCCCTGCAGCAGATCGAGCGATGGTTGTGACATCGGGCGATACTCCCCCAACCGGGTTGGGGGGAACATGGCGAGGCGTCGGCCTGCGTCAGAGTTGTGAGTGACGGGAGGCTAACACGCCGTGACGAAAACAACCGTCGCACCTGCGAAAGCAGCGTGCCCAGTGTCGTTTTCGGGAGCGCCAACGCAACGACACGGGGCACCGGCCCCCGGCTTGGAGACTGCCGGGGCATGCTTCGCCGGTGCGACCATGCTAGCCCAGGAAGTCCACCATCCGGCCGGTGGTC
>JACMLI010000373.1 GCA_014379705.1 Gemmatimonadaceae bacterium | reverse complement strand
GTTGTTCGGCGTCTCGGGGCGCGTAGGCCGCAGCAACGCGACGCGCGCCCAGCAAGGCGCCGAGTGCACCGATCCAGCCAACTAACGTGAGGCGCGACAGTCGGGGCATCGTCTCCTCCGGCACCAGGTGGGGAACGGCCCAATGTACAGGCGTCACAGGGAGCGGCAAGGAATCCGCTGGACGCGTGTCCGTCAGTTGGCGAGCATTCGGTCATGGAACTGCAACTGCCGCGGCTCACCATCCGCTCATGGCGCGTCGACGACGCCGAGTCTCTCGCGCCCCTCGCCAACAACTATTCCGTCTGGCGCAACCTCCGCGATCGCTTTCCGCACCCGTACACCGCGGACGACGCGCGCGCGTACATCGAACGCACCCTGGCCCGCACGCCGCAACTGCACTACGCCATCGCGCTCGAAGACGCACCGATTGGCTCCATCGGCGTGATCCCCGGGGAGGACATCTACCGGAAGGCCGCGGAGTTCGGCTACTGGTTAGGCGAGCCGTACTGGGGTCGCGGGTTCGCCTCGGAGGCCATCGTGGGATTCAGCGACTGGGCGTTCGGCGCGTTCGACCTGGTGCGCCTCAATGCGCTCGTCTTCACGTGGAACCCGGCGTCGGCGCGCGCGCTCGAGAAGGGCGGCTTCGTGCTCGAGGCCACGAGCCGCTGCGCCGCCATCAAGGAAGGAAAGACGGTCGACGAGTGGTTGTACGCGAAGGTGCGGGCGGGCATCTCCACGGGCGACGCGTGCTGAAACGCAAACGGCGCCATGAGGTGCCGTCGGTATAGGCGGCAAACGACACTGGGCACGCTGCTTTCGCAGGTGCGACGGTGGCTTGCTCGTCGCTCCGGCGAAGGCCGGAGCCCCGCGTCGTTCCTCCTACTTCATGCCCCGGCACAACACGGCCATGGCGCCCTCGGCCTGGCAGGTGCCGGAGGCGCGAGCTACGGGGCTCTTGACCACGGTGCCCGCCGATGCAACCGTCGTCTGCTGGCGTCGAGCATTCGTCCAGCGCACACGCGTGCCGCGCACGTCGATGTGGGCGAACGGGCCGCTCGGTCCCATCTCGTGGTACAGGCCAAGTCCGCCGACGAGCTCGGGGTAGCGGCGCTCCACGTGCTGCACCGCACGGTCAACGACCTGCAGGTCGGCAAAGGTGACGCGGCCATCGAGGTTGAGGTCGTCCATGCGACCATCCCCGTTGGCGTCGATGATGATGTCCGATGCGTCGCCGAACTGGTGGCGCGAGGCGCGCGCCATGCCCTCACCCACGCCTCGCGCGTTGTACTGCGGCGAGCGGAACCCCGAGAGCACCACCACGTGGCGCGTCTCGACGCCGGCGGACTGCAGGGCGTCGAGCACCAGTTCGAGCTTGTCGAGCAGGTCCTCGCGCAGCACGACGTACTTGGGCCAGACCCAGGACTGGTCGTGCGTGACGAAGTCGCGCAGCCGGAAATGCGTGGAGAGTTGCGTATCGAGGTTGTCGCGCGTGACCTCGATGAATCCCGCGGGATTGTCGGCGCCGGATGCGACCTTGCGGAGCTCCGCCGGCCAGTAGCCGAGATGGTAGCCATTCAAGTGGCTGCCGAGCTTTTGTCGCCACGCCGCCATCGTGATGAAGGCGAAGGGTACGGCCGACGGCAGGTTGTCGAGTCCGCGTACGCCGGGGCGACGGGCGACGTCGCCATACTGACGGTCGAGGGCTGGATAGAAGTCCGTCTCGGTGGATTCGAGGATGCGCACGCGCAGGTCGCCGCTGCGGCCGACGAGCGAGTCCATCGCCAGGTCCGCGGGGGCACGACGCCGCGAGAACGTCGGCAGGTTGACCAGCTCCGCATGCACCACGGGCGCCTCGAAGGGCGACGGCATTCCGCCTCGCACTTCCTTGCCCGACACGGCGCGGGTGGCAAACGCCACGAGCGCCACCACAAGGGGGAGCGAGATCAGGGGTCGGAAGCGGGAGAGGCGGGGCATGTCCACCCACAGGGACTGCCGCATCGCCACCGAGGCAACGTGTGCTTCCGCAACGGGATACGTCACCTTGACCGTTCACTGTTACGGCACGGACCTAGGTCACCACGGATCCGGTCGTGGCGTCCGTCCCGGACCCTCGTCTAGGGAAGGAAGACGACCCGCGGCGCGGAGGATCCTGCCATGTCCCAAGAGAATTCCATCATCGATCGCGGGTCCCGACCGGCCGTGCGCGTTCAGGATCGCGTCCTCGACGCCGTCGCCATGCTGACGCTGTTGTCGGGGATCCTGCTCTTCGGCTTCGGTCGCGCCGAGCTCAATTCGCTGGCTAACCAATCCTACACGGCCCCGCCGGCGGGGGTGACCTGGGTCTCACGCGCCGAGCTGCATGATGCGCAGACGCGCTGGGGGGCGCTCCTTGCCGGCGCCGGGCTCATCCTGTGCACGGGCGCGGCGATGAAGCACGCATCCGCTCGTCGCAGGGCGATCTGAAGACGGAAGCACGAGAAGCACGAGAAGCACGAGAAGCTTGAGACGCACGGGAAGCACGGGAAGCACGGGAAGCACGTGAAAATGTGTGCTTCCCGTTGTTCTTCCAGGCCGCCCGCCTGCCCGCCTGCCCGCCTGCCCGCCCGCCCCCGCGCTACTTCTGTCCAGTCCGCAGATACGCGTCCGTCTTGTTGATCCAATCCTCCCGCGGCGGATTGAAGATGTCCACGTCGAGCGTGTCCTCGAGCGCCTCGGCCTTGTGAAAGATCATCGACGGCAGGTGCAGTACTTCCCCCGCGCCCACGTCGATCACCTGGTCCCCGTCCTCCCCGATCCAGAAACGCAGTTTCCCGCTGATGATGTACGTCAATTGCTCGTTATGGTGGTTGTGCCTGGGGACAACGCAGCCCTTCTTCAGGTAAACATGCGCGAGCATCATCCCGTCGCCGGTGATCAACCTTCTGCCCAGCAGCGGTGTCACTTCCTCGACCGGCATGTCTTCCCACTTGTAATGCGTGACGGATGACGACGGCATCGCGTGTGTTCTCCCGGGTGAATGAGCCAGCCTGACAATACCCGGGAAGTTGGACCCTTGCGAGCCGCGCCCAGAGAATATATCTTAGTACTAAGATAATATGGCACGCACCGCTTCCTCTCCCCCTCCTGCTGCTCGCGCCGATGCCGGCGACGAGCGCGTGGAATCCGCACTCCGCCTCTGGGTGATCCTCTCCAGGGCGCACTCGGCCATCTCCGTCCAGACGACTGACCACATCAAGTCAGAAGGGCTGAGCATCGGCGAGTTCGGGGTCCTCGAACTGCTGTATCACAAGGGCCCGACCCTGTTGGGAGAAATCCAGCGTGGCGTCCTCGTGTCCAGCGGGGGCATCACCTTCCTCGTCGACAAGCTCGTCGACAAGGGACTGGTGGAACGGCAGGATTGCCCGACCGATCGCCGCGCGCGTTATGCGGCGCTCACGAAGGATGGAGAAAAGCTGCTCCGACGGATCTTCCCGCGGCACGCCCGGCGCATCGCCGACGTCCTCTCGGGACTGACCCTCGCCGAGCAGCGGACGGCGGCCGAGTTCCTGAAGCGGCTGGGCATGCACGCCGCGGAGCTGGCGCGGGAGAAGTAGCGCCACGGTGTCATCAGGCCCTCGACGGGCAGCACGGAGAATCACATGACCCCACGTTTTCGCACCGCCGGTTTCCATCACATCACGATGGTCTCGTCCAATGCCCCCCGGACACTCGCGTTCTATCGCGGCATTCTCGGGCTGGGACTGGTCAAGCAGACCGTCAACTTCGACGATCCCGGTTCCTATCACCTGTACTTCGGCGACGCGACCGGCGCGCCGGGCACGATCGTCACCTTCTTCGAGTGGGGTGGCCTCCCGCAGGGATCCCCCGGCGTGGGCGGCGTACACCACCTCGCGTTAGGCGTGGCCACGCCCGAGGCGCAGCTCAAGTGGAAGCGTCGACTCACCGACGCGGGCGTCCCGGTCAGCGGGCCGTACAACCGCGGCTGGTTCCGCAGTATCTACTTCGCCGACCCCGATGGCCAGATCCTCGAGATCGCCACAAAGGGGCCGGGCTACACGGTTGACGAACCCGCCGATGCCCTCGGACAGAAAGAGCTCCTTCCCCCGGGTGCCGAGATCGTCGGCGATCGCGACGAACGCCTGATCCAGGCGCTCACGCATCCTGAACCCGTGCCGGTGATCACGCCCGACATGGCGCTCGATGGCATCCATCATATCAGCGCCATCAGCACGGACCTCGTGCGCCTCGACGAGTTCTATGCGTCGGCGCTCGGGCTCGCGCTCGTGAAGAAGTCCTTCAACCAGGACAACCCGTCGGTGAAGCACTGGTTCTGGGCCTCATACGACGGTCAGGAGGTCGCGCCGCACAGCGCGCTGACGTTCTTCGGGTGGCCGCCGCGCGGTCGACCCACGCGTCCGGGCGTTGGGCAGACGCACCACATCGCCTTCCGCGCCCCAACGGCTGACGACCAGCTGGCGTGGCGTGAACACCTGCTCTCGTCAGGCATCCAGGTGTCTCCCGTGATGGATCGGACGTACTTCCAGAGCATCTACTTCCGCGATCCCGATGGCCTGCTCCTCGAGATCGCGACCGACGGACCGGGGTTCGCGAGCGACGAGGCACCGGGTGCGCTCGGTCGCGAGCTGCGACTCCCGGCGTGGCTCGAACCCGATCGCGAGCGCATTGCTGGCGCACTCGCACCGCTGGGAGTGTAACGTGGCCGACACTTTCACTTCAGCGACCGGTCCCGGACGCATCCCACCGCATGGCGATGCCGGCGTCCTGCGTCGTGCCCCGGGCACGGCGCAGCATCGCGCGGTGATCATGGTGCACGGGCGTGGCGCCACGGCCGAGAGCATTGCCGGCCTTGGCGCGTCGCTCAACCTCTCGGATGCGTTGGTGCTGGCCCCCCAGGCCAGCGGCAACACGTGGTACCCGCAGTCGTTCCTGATGCCGATGGCAGTCAACGAGCCGGGTATCACGTCAGGCATCGCACTGATCGAGTCACTCGTCAGGCAGGTCGAGGAGCAGGGCATTCCATCCGAACGCATCGCCCTGCTCGGTTTCTCGCAGGGCGCGTGCCTCACGCTCGAGTTCTCAGCGCGCCACCCGCGGCGCTACGGCGCGGTGATCGGGTTCAGCGGTGGGCTCATCGGGCCGCCGGGCACGCCGCGCACCTATCCGGGCTCTCTCGATGGCACGCCCATCTTCCTCGGGTGCAGCGACATCGACGGGCACATCCCGAAGGAACGTGTGCAGGAAACCGCCGAGGTCCTCACCGGCATGGGCGCGTCGGTCGACATGCGCCTGTACCCGGGCATGGGCCACCTCGTGAACGAAGACGAACTGTCCGCCGCCCGCGCGCTTCTCGACGCTCTCTGATCAGTCATCCCGGACAATGTCGCGAGGCTCCAGAATCGTCATCCCGGACAAGGTCGCGAGGCTCCAGAATTGTCATCCCGGACAAGGTCGCGAGGCTTCAGAATCGTCATCCCGGCCAAGGTCGCGAGGCTCAGAATCGTCATCCCGGCCAAGGTCGCGAGGCTCCAGAATCGTCATCCCGGACAAGGTCGCGGAGCGACCGCAGATCCGGGACCCCGTGTCGTTCACCGTACGGCTCACCTAACGACCCTGGGTCCCGGTTCTCGGCTCGCGTTTGCTCGCCGGACCGGAATGACGGAGGAGGGCTATCGACCCGTCACCTT
>JACMLI010000372.1 GCA_014379705.1 Gemmatimonadaceae bacterium | reverse complement strand
GGCCGCCCAGACCGACTTCACCTCCACCGGCGAACTGGCCATCACGGTCGCTGGTGTCCTCTACGTGCACCTGCTCGGCGTCTTCGTCCTGCCGTTTTCCAACTGGATGTGGCTGACGGTGAGCCTGTCGGAGTCGATGCTGGCGATCAAGCGCACCGTCCAGCGTGCGCTCTTTCAGCTGGGCCACGTCCCGACCTTTCACCAGACCGACAACTCCACCGCCGCCACCCACCGCATCGCCAAGGCCGGAGCGGACCCCGCGCGCCCGCGACCCTTCAACGAGGAGTACGAGGCGCTGATGCGCCACTACGGGATGACCCCACGGACGATCGCGATCGGGGAGAGTCACCAGAACGGCGACGTGGAGGCGGCCAACGGAGCGCTCAAGCGCGCCCTCGAGCAAGCTTTGCTGGTGCGTGGCTACCGGGACTTCGACTCGACCGAGCACTACCAGAAGTTCCTCGATGGGTTCAGCCGTCAACGCAACCAGAGCCGGGGGACGCGCGTCGAGCACGAGCTGGCCGCGATGCGTCCGTTGCAGGTCGAGAGCCTGACCGAGTTCCTCGAAGTGCGAGTGCGTGTCACCTGCTGGGGGACGGTGTGCGTGCGCAAGAACACCTATTCGGTCCCGACGCGTCTGATCGGGCAGGAGCTGCGTGTTCGCCTCTACGAGGAGCGCCTCGAGTTCTGGTTTGGCTCGCGCTGCGAGCTGCGGTGTGAGCGCCTGCGTGGCGAGAGCAAGAAGCGGATCGACTACCGCCACCTGGTCTGGTCTCTGCTCCGAAAGCCGGGTGGGTTCGAGCGCTACGTCTACCGCGAGGAGATGTTTCCGACGCGGCTCTTTCGCGAGACCTTCGACGCCCTGGGCGCGTCCAAGCAGGACGTCGACCGGGACGTGGAGTACTTGCGCATCCTGCACCTGGCCGCGAGCACGATGCAGAGCGACGTCGAGGCGGCCCTGGAGCTACTTAACGCGCAGGGCGAGGGGATCACGGCCGACAAGGTCAAGGCCCTGGTCGAGGCACGGCGTCCGAGCACGGCGCCGGCTCTCTTGCCGATGAAGCCGGACCTTCACGCCTACGACGCGCTGCTGACGGGGGTGACGTCGTGAGCGCGACGCTCGACTCGACCGCCGGGGCTCTGGCCACGATGTTGCGAGGGCTCAAGCTCTCGACGATGAACACGCACGCCGAGTCGGTGGCGGCGCAGGCGGGGCGTGAGAGCTGGAGCTATGAACGGTACCTCCATACGCTGTGCGAGCTGGAGCTGAGCGAGCGTGGGCAGCGCCGCATCGAGCGCAACCTGCGCGCCTCGGGGCTGCCGCTCGAGAAGGACATGGCCACGCTCGACCGGAAAAAACTGCCGGTGGCGGTGGCGAGGATGCTGCCGATGCTGAGCGAGGGCGGGTGGGTGAGCCGAGGGGAGAACGTGCTCCTCTTCGGACTGCCTGGTCGAGGCAAGACGCACGTGGCGTGCGCGCTGGGCCACGAGCTGGTGCGGCGAGGACGCCGGGTGCTGTTCACGCCGACCTTTGCGCTGGTGCAGCGGCTGCTGATCGCCAAGCGCGACCTGAAGCTGCAGAAAGAGCTTCGTGACCTCGACGGGTTCGACGTGGTGATCCTCGACGACCTTGGCTACGTGCAGCAGAGCCGCGAAGAGATGGAGGTGTTGTTCACGTTCCTGGCCGAGCGGTACGAGCGCAAGAGCGTGGCGATCACGAGCAACCTGGTGTTCAGCGAGTGGGGGAAGATCTTCAAGGACGAGATGACGACGGCGGCCGCGATCGACCGGGTGGTGCACCACGCGACCATCCTGGAGATGACGAACCAGAGCGTGCGCGCCGAGCAGGCAGGAGAGGCCCTGAAGGCGGCGGCCGCGAGGACGACGACAACTACCGCCGCGACGACAACTACCCCGACGACGACAACTACCCCCGCGACGACAACTACCCCGGCCAAGGCCCCCGTAGATCCCGACGAAACGACCCCGACCTCGGCGGCTCAGAATGGGGAAGTGTAGTTGTCGTTAATGGGGGAATGTAGTTGACGTTCGGCACGCGCCCGTCGTTCACAAAGTGCGTCAGCCCGTCCCACTGGTTGTGGGCGTAGTTCAGCGCTTTGCGCAGCCGGCTGCCGTCCGCCACGTCGAGACGAGCGCGTTGCTCATCAATCCACGTTCGCATCTTCGCCAGCAGCGGGCCGCTCCACTGCTGGCGAAGCGCGGT
>JACMLI010000371.1 GCA_014379705.1 Gemmatimonadaceae bacterium | reverse complement strand
CCGCGCTCGCTTGAGCGACATCGTGCGAATGACTCCCAGCACGGGGCGCGTGTAGAACGGGCGATCGAACTTCCCGAAACACCACTGGATGCCAGCAAAGCTGCACGGGTCCCGCCCGTCCAGCCCGTACTTGTTGTTCAGGTGTACGAGCCAGCGGAGCGCGTCGCCATACGTGGGCGCCCACTGGATCACGTGCTTCCCCCACAGCATCCGCACGACGTTGTGCATCAGGCCACTGGCGACGATCTCGCGCTGGGCCGCGTTCCACAGGGGCTCGTGCGTGGCCGCGCCCTCGAATTCAGCGAGCGAATAGGTCGCGTCCCGCGGATCGGCCGCATGTTCGCCCATCGTCTTGTGCACCCAGGCGGGCAGGGCGTCGAGCGTGGCATAACGCGGATTCCGCAGGCAGAAGTTGAGCGCGAGCTCCCGCCACACCACCAGTTCACCGATGAACGCGTCGGCCTGCGCCCCATGGCCGCTCGCCAACGCGGCGCGCGCCACTTCGGCCGCGGGGATCTGGCCGAAGTGCAGGTACGGTGAGAGGCGGCTCGAACCCACCTCGTCGTTCGGGTCCGCACGGCGCTTTCCGTAAGTGGCCAGTGCGTCGGCGCAAAACGCATTGAGTCGCGAACGGGCGGCGGTGTACCCGCTGACCATGTCCACCGGTCGGACCGCATGATCGATCTCGCATCGGGCGACCTCGCTGCCAATGTCGCAGCGGGCCAGGTCCAGGGGCGTGCCGGCAAGGCCGGCGAGCCACGCGTCGGGGAAGGGAACACGCTGCGGGCGATCTTCGACTTCCTGAAGCGCGTGTGGCAGGAGGGGGAGGAGCTTCGGCCGGATCGTTCGTGCGGCGTACTCCTCCTTTTCGAAGATGCCCGACGGGATGATGGCGAACGACTCAACGGCAACGATGCGGCAGGGCGCTCGCTCCGCGAATCGTCGTGAGCGCTCCGCGATGCCGGCGGTCGGGTACAGATCCGTTACCACCATGGCCGCATCGGCCGCGAGCTGGTCGACTACCCTTCGGTCGTCGTCGCGTCGGTGCCGGAGCACGAACCGATAAGTCAGGCCGAGTTCTGCGGCACGAGCGGTGAGCTCGCGAGCGTTGTGCAGGATGAAGGAGTGAATCCGGTCGTTGGCGTGTTCGTAGGTTGGGTCCAGCCCCTGGTGGATCAGGAGCGGCTTGTTGAGGCGGTCCGCCTGGAGAATGGCAAAGCGAAGGGCCCAGTTCTCATGGAGCCGATGGGTGCTCTGCATCCAGTAGAGGACGTATCGGCCCTCCGGATTGGTCCGTTTCTCGTTGAGTCGCACCCCTCGTCGGGAGACCTGATCTCGGACGTACTGGCTTTCCAGGGGCTGCATGCGGCTCGGGAACCTTTCGTGGGTTGTGGTGGTTAACAGTTTGCAAGTGATTGCTGTTCCATTGGTTACTTGCCCGAATGTTGACTTTCGGGGCGGCCGGAATACCTTTCGCGACAGTCCGGTCCGGGTCTGCTCGGTCGGGGTTGTTACGATCGGAGCGCGACCGTCGTATACCAAGCGAGGCGTTCTCCAGTCTTCGGGGCTGTAGCTCAGTTGGGAGAGCGCTGCAATCGCACTGCAGAGGTCAGGGGTTCGATTCCCCTCAGCTCCATAGAAGTTTGCGGTTTCGCTGTTTTGGATGTTTGGCCAGCCGTCGTTCGGTAGGACGCAGAGTTCCAATGACGACGCGCTTGGCACTTCCGGCGCGGACCCGCACACCGCATGAAACGGTCGTCCCTTGGGGCGGCCGTTTGAGCGTTCAGGGGTCCTTTTCGACTAGAACTCCGCGATGTCCTTCCGCAGGGCCTCGAACATGCCGGCGATGAAGCGGTTCTCCTCGCGCTCGGACGCTCCCTCGAAATCGCCGAACGCCGACGCGCCAAGGCTCCCCAGCCAGCGCATGATCGCGCTCTCGTTCACGACCGTGCGGATGTGCCGCAGGCTCATGGTCTGGCTTCCGAGGTCGTCCCTCACGCTGAGCCGGAGTTCCGTCCCGCGCCCCTCGAACGGGCGGCGCAGCGGTGACTTGATCAGGTGGCGCATTGCGAGGGGAAAGTGCCACTCCGGCTCCTTCTGGAAGCGCATCATGAAGCCGCGCTCGCGTTCGCCACGCTCGATGGTGAAGTCCCCCACCAGGCTTTCGAAGCCGACGCGAAAGATCTTGAACTTCGCCAGGGCGTTCACGTGGAGCGTGAGGGTGTCGGGCATCGGTCGGGGCGGCCCGGCGAGTGCCACAAGGCGTCCCTCCCGCGCGCGCGCCGTGATCGCGATGCGTCCCGGCGTGCCCACGGCGTCCATGTAGCGCACACCGGCGCGGTCGATGAGCTGCAGGCGCCAGATCGTGGGCACGACATACTTGTCCACGTAGGCCGCGAAGGCGGGGCTCGTGCGCCGGATCGAGTCCGGTTGCCAGGCGATTGCGAGCTGGAGGCTGGTGGAACCGTCCGCGAGCACCGTGGTGCGCAGGGAGTCGATGCGCAGCAGGCGTCCCATGTGGCGCGCGGTCCGCGTGAAGGTGCTGCGCATGTCGGCGACGACGTCTTGTCCGGTCCGACCTTCGAAGGAGGTCACGAAGGTGCCTAACGCGTCACCGACCCGGGCCGCGGGAACGGGGCCGATGCCGTGGTCGACGATGGTGATCCACTCGTAGTCGTCATCGGCGAGCCTGGAGAGCCGCATGTAGTGCCGTTCGTCCCCGAGCTTCCGCGGATACGGGGCGACAGGCTTCGCGGAGAAGAGGTAGCGACCATTCTGGTACGAGGCGTCGAGATAGAGCGCCTGCGACGAGTCGGGCGCGTTGTGGACGGTCCAGATGCTGGAGTCGCGGTAGAGGCGCGAGGGGGTGAGCGCGTACTGGCCCATGAGGGGGCGCGCGGCGGCGAACTTGGCATCGCGCTGTACGTTCGTGAACCGCATCGCAAAGCCGGCGAACGCATTGTCCGCATTTCGCTTCGCCTCGGCGACGCCCGGTCCCCAGGAGGGGACGGCGTTGCGGCAAGCGCCGATCGAAGTGAGCGTGACGGCCACGGCAAAGCCGGCGCGCCAAGCGCGTAAGCGATGGAAGGACAAGGGTATACGGAGCGGGCCATGCGTGCGCCCGACGCTTGCTGAGGGGTTGCCCTGAGCAGAAAGCCCCGGGTATCTTCTGCTACGCCTGAACACGAAGGAAAGTTCGGGGATCGATGCCCCTTGGTGTAACTGGCAACACGTCTGACTCTGGATCAGAAGAGTCCAGGTTCGAGCCCTGGAGGGGCAATAAGCAGAAGCCGCCGAAAGGCGGCTTCTTGCGTCTTGCCCCTTCAGACTCGTCCTTCGCTCGCCGAGGCTCGCTGCGGATCGAGCCCTGGAGGGGCAATAAGCAGAGCACGGAGCGAAGCCCCCTGCTTTGGCGATAGGCCCGGCACCAGCCCGCGCCCCTCCCAGCCCCCCCCACTAGGAATTTCCTTCCGGTGACGGGCCTCCGGCCTCGACAGTCAGCTAGGCAGACGGGATCCCTGAATGATCAGGGCGCCCATGCCAACCATACGTGCATACTCCTCACGCGGTCAGTCTCCACGAGTTCGACGAGAGCACCTCGCAGGTGCTCCGTGCGCAGTTCGCGTTGGCGGAGCGGTTCGTCAATGGAGTGCGCATCGCGGTGCTTGGCGCGCTTGCGATTGCGGCGACGGCGTACGCGCCCCATCTGGATGCGCGCCTCAACCTCGTCAACACGCTCACCCTGGCCCCGATGCTGGCGTGGGCGGTGGCGCAGCATTTCCTGGTGCACGCCCGTGGGACGACGTCCCGGGCGCTGTCTACCGTCAATGCGCTGCTCGACGTCACCGCGGTCTCGCTGATCGCGATCTGCTACGGCATGTTTGGCGACCCGAACTTCGCGGTGAAGTCGCCGATCCTCAGCGCGTACTTCGTGATCCTCGCCGCGCGGCCCTTTACGGGATCCCCGCGCCTGGCACTCATCACCGCACTCACGGCGACGGCGCAATACGTGGCCCTCGTGACGTTCTTCACGGCCACCGGCCGCCTCGCCCTGCTCGACGACCCGACGGCGTCCGTGATGTCCAGCGGAACGTCGGTGCTTGACGAAGGGGCGAAGACGCTCCTGCTCCTGGCCGCAGGCATCGTGGCGGCCTATGCGACGGAGTGGAACGAACGCACCCTTCGCCAGGCCGTCTCGCTGCGTCGCAACTTCGAGGCGCGCTTCCGGGCCGTCTTCGAGCACTCCGCGGTGGGCGTGGCCCTGCTCAACGAGAGCGGCGCAGTCCTCGAGGCGAATGGTGCGATGACCACGATCCTCGGCGCCTCGAACATGCAGCTGATCGGCCGATGCATCGCCGACTTCACCGCCCAGGACCATCACGCCACGGGAGAGAAGCTCATTCGCGACATCGTCGAGGGTGAGGAGCAGAGCACCACCGGCGAGTTGCTGTTCGCGCGACGTGACGGCAGCGAAGTCTGGGGCTCAGTCACGGTCTCACAGGCGCAGGGCGCACGCGACGTCCGGCTCATCGCCATCGTCGAGGACGTGACCGACCGGAAGGCGCTCGAGGCCAAGTTGCTGCAGCAGGCCTTCTATGACGGGCTCACGAACCTCGCCAACCGCTCGCTCTTCCGCGACCGCGCCGAACATGCGCTCTCGCGGGCGCAGCGGGACCGTTCCACGGTCGCGGTGCTGTTCCTCGACCTCGACAACTTCAAGACCATCAACGACACGCTGGGGCACGGGGCAGGGGACTGCCTGCTCCAGGTCGTCGCCAACCGCCTGCTCAATGCCACCCGCGGTTGCGACACGGTCGCCCGGCTCGGTGGCGACGAGTTCGCGGTGCTGCTCGAGAACGTGCGCAACGAAGCGGACGCGAGCATCGTCGCCGAGCGCATCACGCTCGCCCTGCGTTCCCCGGTCGAACTCGATTCTGGGAACACCGTGCGCGTCTCGTCGAGCATCGGCATCGCGCGCGCCGACGACACGGCGACCGTCGATGACCTGATGCGGAATGCCGACGTCGCGATGTACGCGGCGAAGGCCGGCTCGCGCGGGCACTACGTGTTCTTCGACCCGTCGATGCATACCGCGCTCGTCGATCGCGTGATGCTCGAGACGGACCTGCGCACGGCCCTCGAGGGGCGCGACTTCTGGGTCGCCTACCAGCCCATCGTGGACCTGAGCACGAAGGAAGTCACCGGCATGGAAGCGCTGGCCCGGTGGAAGCACCCGCTGAAGGGCATGATTCCGCCCTCCGCGTTCATTCCGGTGGCGGAAGAGACGGGGTTGATCCTCGTGATCGGGCGCTTGGTGCTCGACGAGGCGTGTCGTCAGGCAGCCGGGTGGAATCGCCTCCCGGGCCGCGCTTCGCGTCCGCTCTCCATCACGGTCAACCTCTCGGGCAAGCAGCTGCAGTCGCCGGGACTTTCGGACGACGTGCGCGGGGCGCTGGAACGCAGCGGTCTCGAACCGTCGAACCTGATCCTCGAGATCACGGAAACGGTGATCATGGAGAACGGCCGGGGGATGCTCGAGCGCCTGCGCGAACTCAAGGGGATCGGCGTGCGGCTCGCGATCGACGACTTCGGGACGGGGTACTCGTCGCTCTCGTACCTGCAGCAGTTCCCCGTGGACATCCTCAAGATCGACCGGTCGTTCACCCATGGCCTGACGCGCGGACCTAACGAGGACGCGCTCGCCCGCACGATCATCGCGCTCGGCGACCTCCTGACGCTGCGCACGATCGCCGAGGGCGTGGAGCACGAAGGACAGCACGAGCGGCTGCGTGCCCTCGGGTGCGACTTCGGCCAGGGTTGGCTTTTCGGCAAGCCGATCTCGGCCAAGCACATGACGTCGTTGCTGCTCACAGGCGAGATGCCGGAGGCGGCGGAGCAGGACGCGGAGGTTGTGGGCGGAGGAGTGGACTAGTCCACCCGTCCACTAGTCCACCCGTCCCACGAGTATCCGCAGCATCCGACGCAAAGGCTCTGCCGCGCCCCACAGCAACTGGTCGCCGACGGTGAATGCGCCGAGGTACTCGGGGCCCATGGCCATTTTCCGGATGCGGCCGACGGGGATCGTGAGGGTGCCGGTCACGGCGACCGGCGTCAGTTCTCGCAGCGTCGACTCCTTGTCGTTCGGCACGACCTTCACCCACGCGTTGTCGGCGGCGATCATGGCTTCGACGTCCGCGAGCGGGATATCCCGCTTCAGCTTGATAGTGAGGGCCTGGCTGTGGCAGCGCATCGCGCCAATGCGCACGCAGAAGCCATCCACGGGCACTGCCGGCGTTCCGAAGCCATCGCCCTGCCCGAGGATCCGATTGGTCTCGGCCATGCCCTTCCACTCCTCACGACTCACGCCGTTCCCCATGTCGCGGTCGATCCAGGGAATGAGCGACCCGCCGAGTGGCACGCCGAAGTTGGCCTGCTCGACGGCGTCCATCTGCTGCTGGCGCGAGAGCACGCGGCGATCGATCTCGAGGATGGCGCCCTGGGGGTCCTCGAGCAGGTCCTTCACTGAGGCGTGCAGGGCGCCGAACTGGTTGAGCAACTCGCGCATGTGCTGCGCGCCCGCACCTGAGGCGGCCTGGTAGGTCTGCGTCGACATCCACTCGACGAGGCCAGCCTTGTAGAGCGCGCCGACGCCCATGAGCATGCAGCTCACGGTGCAGTTCCCGCCGATCCACTCGCGGCCGCCGCGGGCGAGTGCGGCCTGGATCACGGGCAGGTTCACCGGGTCGAGGATGATGACGGAGTCATCGGCCATGCGGAGGGTGGACGCCGCGTCGATCCAATGCCCTTTCCATCCCATCGTACGGAGGGCGGGGAAGGTCTTTGCGGTGTAGTCGCCACCCTGACAGGTGATGATGACTTCGCAGCGACGCAGGGCGTCGAGGTCCCAGGCGTCGTGGAGGAGTTCCTCGTTCTTCGCGTCGGAGGGAGCGGCGCCCCCCGCATTGGAGGTAGAGAAAAAGAGCGGCTCGATGTGGTCGAAGTCGCCTTCGGCGCGCATCCGGTCCATGAGGACGGAACCAACCATGCCGCGCCAGCCTACGAGTCCAGTGACAACCACGTGCTCGCTCTCCCGTCGTGATGAGTCGTTGAAGGAAACGTCGCGGAATGGGGTTGACGGCGGCAAGTGGGGCGACGGAGTTGCAGGTGTCGCTTACCCAGGCAGGAGTGGCGAATGACAGGTGACGAAGGCATCGAGCAGTTCGTGGTGCGGGGCATCGATGTGGTCGTGGAGAATTCCCGCGCCGACATCGCGACGGCTGACGTGATCGCGCGCCTCGACGAGGCGCTGGGGCTGATCGAGGCGGTGCAGCCGTGGCGGTTGCGCCACCTGCGACGCGACCTGCGCTACATCTGGGTGGTCCGGTTCGCCTGTCGCGGGGCGTATTTTCCCGACGAGCAGGCGTGCATGACGGAGCTGACGTTCCTCAACCGGCGCGACATCACGGCGGCCCCGGTGGCATCGTCGATCATCCACGAGGGCATGCATGCGCGCGTGGACCGGATGGGTGTGCGTCGCGAGGGGCGCGACCGGGCGCGCGAGGAGCGGCTCTGCCGGCGTGCCGAGCTCGCGTTCGGG